>NZ_JBFATL010000006.1:14409-247906 GCF_040678315.1 Streptomyces sp. NPDC052721
CCGGCTCCCCCGCCACCCGCGGCTGCCCCACCCCGCACGGCCCCGGCACCGACACCGACACCGGCACCGGCACCGGCACCGGCACCGGCACCGGCCCACACCCTGGCCGGCACCCCGCGCGCAACCGCCAGACTGTCGCCGACTCCCGGCCCGCCGTCACCGCCAGGCTCACCCACCACCTCCGGCTCCCCCGCCACCCGCGGCTGCCCCACCCCGCACGGCCCCGGCACCGACACCGACACCGGCACCGGCACCGGCACCGGCACCGGCACCGGCACCGGCCCACACCCTGACCGGCACTCCCGCACCATCACAGACTGCTGCCGACTCCCGGCCCACCTCACCGCCAGGCTCACCCACCACCTCCGGCTGCCCCGCCCCGCACGACCCTGGCACCGACTCAGGCCCACACCCTGGCCGGCACCCCGCGCACACCCCCCAGGCTGCTCAGACTCGCCCGCCCCGCGCGACCCCGGCGAGTGTCTCCAGCGCGTGTCCCAGCCGGGCCTCCGACACCGACCCGAGCCCGAGTCTGACCGCGTCCGGTGTCCGGCTGGGGTCGACGCAGAAGGCCGTACCCGGGGTGACGGCGATGCCGTGCGTCCGTGCGGCGGCCGTGAAGGTGTCCGCCCGCCAGGGTGCGGGCAGCTCCCACCAGGCGAAGTAGGCGGCCGGGTCGGACCGTACGGCGAACCCGGCCAGCTTCTCGGCGACCAGCCGCTGCCGGCGCCGCGCGTCCTTCCGTTTGGCGGCCACCAGCCGCTCCACGGTGCCGTCGCCGAGCCAGCGCACGGCCGCCTCCAGCGCGAAGGAGCCCGCGCTCCACCCGCCGGAGCGGACGGCCCGCGCCACCGCCTCCACGCGGTCGTCCGGTACGACGGCGAAGCCGACGGTGAGGCCGGGCGCGACTCGCTTGGACAGGCTGTCGACGAGGTGGACCAGGCCGGGTGCCAGCGCGGCGAGCGGGGGCGTGCCGCCGGTGTCCAGGAAGGCCCAGATCCGGTCTTCCACCACCGGTGTCCCCAGCCTGTGGACACAGTCGGCCAGCTCCCGCAGCCGCCCAGCGCCGATCGTGCGCGAGGTCGGGTTGTGCAGGGCCGGCTGGAGGTAGAGGGCGGACAGCGGGGCGCTGCGGTGGGCGGCGGCCACCGCCTCCGGCAGGGGCCCTTCCACGTCCGTGGCGAGCGGGACGAGGACCAGGCCGAGGCGCGCCGCGATCTCCTTGACCAGCGGATACGTCAGCGGTTCCACCCCGACCCGGCCGCCGGGCCGGACCAGCGCGGCGAGGGTGGCGGCGATGGCCTGACGGGCGTTGCCGGTGAACAGGATCCGCTCCGGGCCCGTCCGCAGCCCGCTGTGGGCGAGCAGGGCGGCGACCGCCTCCCGGGCCGCGGGGGTGCCCGCCGCCGGGGCCGGCCGCAGCGCCTGACCGAGCGCGTCGGGCCGCAGCAGCGAGGCCAGGGCCGGGGCGAGCAGCTCGGCCTGGCCGGGCACGGAGGGGTAGTTCAGCTCCAGGTTGACGAGCGGGGCGCCGGCCGCCTCGGTCAGGGCGATCCCGGGCTGTCCGTCCGGCGCGGTGGCCCGCACGAAGGTGCCGCGTCCGACCTCGCCCACCACCAGCCCGCGGCGCACGAGTTCGGCGTAGACCCGTCCGGCCGTCGACGGCGCGATGCCGTGCCGGCGCGCGAACGCCCGCTGGGGCGGCAGCCGTTGGCCGGGCCGCAGCCGTCCACCGGTGATGTCGGCGGCGATCCGGTCGGCGATGCGCCGGTAGTCGTCCACAACTCCCCCTGTTCGCCGTCTGATTGGATTGCACCGAGGGCAAAGACCTTATTGCACCGAGCGATGGCGGCACCCTAGGGTCGTTGCCATGCCCTCCTTCCTCGCATTCGAGGACAAAGACCCCGGAATCTCCTCCCGGGTTCCCCTGGTCCTCGTCCACGGCCACCCCTTCGACCGCACGATGTGGCAGCCGCAGCTCACCGAGTTCGCCGCGGCCCGCCGGGTGATCGCCCCCGACCTGCGCGGCTACGGCGCCTCCCCCGTGACCCCCGGCAAGGTCCCGCTCGCCCGCCACGCCGAGGACATCGCGGACCTCCTGGACCACCTGGGCGTGGACACCTTCGTCCTGGCCGGCCTGTCGATGGGCGGCCAGATCGCGATGGAGTGCGCCGCCCGCCTCGGCGACCGGATCCGGGGCCTCGTCCTCGCCGACACCTTCCCCGAGGCCGAGACCCCCGAGGGCCGGAGGAGCCGCGAGGCCATGGCCGGCCGGCTGCTCGCCGAGGGCATGCGCGGCTACGCCGACGAGGTGCTGGAGAAGATGGTCGCCCCCTACGCCGACCCGGAGGTCAAGGCCCACGTGCACCGCATGATGACGGCCACCTCCCCCGAGGGCGCCGCCGCCGCGCTGCGCGGCCGGGCCGAACGCCCCGACTACCGCGCCCTGTTGGCGACACTGCCCGTGCCGGCCCTCGTCCTGGTCGGCGCCGACGACACCTACACCCCGGTCGCCGGCGCCGAGGCGATGCACGCGGCCCTCCCCGACTCCGTCCTGCACGTCATCGAGGGCGCCGCCCATCTGCCCAACCTGGAACGGCCGGAGGAGTTCAACCGCGCGCTGGCGGAGTTCCTGGCGCGGCTGGACGGGTGAAACGTAGGCTCGCTCCGTGACCCAGCACCCCGGACGCAGGCCCGGCACCTGGTGTGCCGGGCTGCTGCTCGCCGGGGTGAGCGTGGTCGTCGGCTGCCGGGTCGCCGACACCGACGGCATCACCCCGGTACCCCAGCTGCTCGCCTTCCTGCCCTGGCTGCTCGCGCCGGCCGGCTTCGCGCTGCTGTGCGCGCTGCTCGCCCGCTGGTGGCCGGGCCTGGTCTGGGGGGTCGCCGTCCTCGGGCTGCTCGCCTGGTACCTGGAGCCGTACGGCAAGACCGCCGAGCCCGGCGGGCCACCCCTCGCCCGGCTCCGCGTGCTCACCGCGAACGTCGAGTCCGGCCGCGGCACGCCCGCCCTGGTCCCGGTCCTGCGCGACCGGCGGCCGGACGTGGTCTTCGTCCAGGAGTGCGAGGCCGGCTGCCGGGCCACCCTGGAAGGGGACTTCGCGAGCGTCTACCCGCACCGCCGGGCCGTCGAGCAGGACGGCTCCAAGGGCTCGGTCGTCCTGAGCCGCTTCCCGCTCGAACCCGCCGCGGGCGTCCGCGGCACGCTGGGCATGCCCGGCGCCGTGGCCGACGTGCGCGGCCACGCCGTACGCCTCCAGCTCGCCCACCCCATGCCCCCGCTGCCGGACCAGGTGGGCCTGTGGCGCCGCGAACTCGCAAGGCTCCGCGCCTTCGCCGCCGCCCACGACGACCGCCCCACGATCCTCGCCGGGGACTTCAACGCCTCCCAGGACCACGCGGCCTTCCGGCGCGTCCTCGACACCGGGCTCACCGACGCGGCCCGCCTCGCCGGCCACGACCGCACCCCCAGCTGGCCCTCCCGGACCGCCTCCGCCATCGGCGTCCAGATCGACCACGTGCTGGTCTCCCGGGACTTCACCGCGACCGGCGCCCGCTTCCTGCGCGTGCCCGGCACCGACCACCGCGCCCTCGTCGTGGACCTCACCCTGCACCGACGGGACTGAACCGTGCACCGACGGGCCTGACCCGGATGGATCAACCCGGTGATAATGGGCGCATGTCCCGAGAGTTCCCCATCAGCCTCACCCCTCCCGACTGGCTGGTCCGGAACCTCAAACCCCAGCCGGCCCCCGTCAACTGGGCCGCCGTGGCCCGCGCCGCCGTCGCCATGGCCCTCCCCATGGCGCTCGGCCTCGCCGCCGGCCGCCCGGCCTACGGCGCCCTCGCCTCCATGGGCGCCCTGTCCGGCGTCATCGGCGACACCGCCGACGCCTACCGCATGCGCGTCCTCAACATCGCCGTACCGCAGCTCTTCGGCGCGGCCGGCGTGACCCTGGGCACCCTGGTGTACGGGCACGGCTGGTACGCGGTGGCCGCGGTCACCGGCGTCGCCCTGCTCTCCGGCATGATCTCCACGATCGGCGCGGTCGCCTCGGTCTCCGGCCTGGTCCTGCTGCTGAACTGCGTGGTGGGCGCGGGCCTCCCCCTCCCCTCCCCCTGGTGGCTGGCCCCGACCCTGCTGACCGGCGGCGGCCTCCTCGTCCTCGTCCTCGGGCTGCTGGCCTGGCCGCTGCGCGCGGGCGTGCCCGAACGGGCCGCGGTCGCGGCGACCTACCGCACGGTCGCCACCCTCCTCGCCACCGCCGGCACCGACCGCACCGAGGAGTACGAGGAGGCCCGCCGCACCGTCACCCAGTCCCTGAACGAGTCCTACGACCTGATCCTGGCCCGGCGCGCCCGCCACCACGGCCGCAGCCCGGACCTCACCCGCCTCCTCGCCCAGCTGAACGCGATCACCCCGGTGATCGAGGCGGCCCCCGCGGCCCACCTGGCGGCCCGCCCGCTCCCCCCGCAGATCCCGGAAGCCCTCCACCACCTGGCCCACGCCGTCGCCACCGGGGCGAGCACCCTCCCGGCCCTGCACCTCCCCGTCCCCACCACGGAGACGGCCCGGGCGGTGGACCACGCCCTGCGCCACACCGCCGAGGTCGTCACCACCCCCGACGTGGACCCCCGGGGCATCGACGACCGCCTGGGCCGGCCGGCCGCCCTCGGCATCCGCACCGCCCGCGCGGCCCGCAACGTCGTGCTGTCCGCCAACTCCTGGCGCTACGGCGTACGCCTCGCGGTGTGCATCGGCATCGCGCAGGCCCTGGTCTCCCTGATCCCCGTCCCGCGCTCCTACTGGGTCGCCCTGACCATCACCTTCGTCCTCAAGCCCGACTTCGGCTCGGTCTTCTCCCGCGCCCTGCTGCGCGCGCTCGGCACGGTCGCCGGCCTGCTGATCGCGGCCGTGGTGCTGGCCGAGGTCCCGCTCGGCTGGTGGGACGTCCCCGTCCTCTTCCTCCTCGCCCCCCTCATCCCGGCCCTCACCCCCCGCGGCTACGGCTACCAGACGGCCGCCATCACCCCGGTGATCCTCATCCTCTCCGACGTCCTCAACCACCAGGGCACGGCGCTGCTGGTGCCCCGGCTGGCCGACTCCCTCCTGGGCTGCGCCGTCGCCCTGACCGCCGGCTACCTCCTGTGGCCCGAGAGCTGGCACACCCGGGTGGGCGACCGCCTCGCCGACGCGGTGGCCGACACGGCGGCGTACGTCGAGGCCGCCTTCGGCCCGCACGCCGACCCGCCCGCCCGGGCCCGCATGCGCCGCCGCCTCTACCGCGACCTGTCCGTCATCCGGACAGAGTTCCAGCGGGCCCTGACCGAACCACCGCCGACCGGCCGGCGCGCCGCAGCGTGGTGGCCGCTGGTCGTCGCCGTGGAACGCATCGTGGACGCCACGACGGCCGCCCGCGTCCGCGTCCGTCACGGGGCGCCGGCGCCCTCCACGGCCGAGATCACCCAGGTCAGCCTGCAACTGCGGGAACTGTCGGAGGGCGTACGGAACGCGGAGACCCTCATCGCCGTCCGCACCGACCTGACCGGCCCGGCGGGCAGCGTCCTGGAACCCCTGCGCCAGGAGGTCGCCGCGGCCCGCGCGATCGCCTCCCCGCGCTGACCGCTCCCGCGATCCGGGGCCGCTAACCTTACGTGTCCGTCCTGGCCAGGGATTGACGGCTACACCTCACGAAGGGTTGCGCACATGGGCATTCTCACTCTCCTGCGGAACGCATTCGGCCGCTCACGCACAGCACGAGCCACCGAGCCGGAGGGTGCGACCGAGACCCCCGCGCACTCCCCCTCGGTCCCGGAACCCCGCCACACCTCCGAGGAACACGAACTGGTGGCGGCGGCTTTCGACAAGGTGAAAACCCCGGCGCAGCCGACGGACAAGCCTGAGGAAAGGACGGAGGAAGGGCCCGAGGAGCCGACTCCGGCCACGGCCGAGCAGAAGACCGAGGAGAAGCCTCCGCTCCCGGCCACCACCGAGATCCAGGACGAGGCCGAGGAGAAGGACACGCCGACCGCCCCGGCGGAGGCTGAGCCGAAGGCCGAGGAGACGACCGAGCACCCGGCCACGGCCGAGGTCCAGGACGAGGCGGAGGAGAAGTCTCCGGCCACGGCCGAGGTCCAGGACCTGACCGAGGAGAAGACCGAAGAGAAGCCCCCGCTCCCCGCCACCACCAAGATCGAGGACGAGGCCGAGGAGAAGTCTCCGGCCACCACCGAGATCCAGGACGAGGCCGAGGAGAAGGACACGGCGACGACCCCGGCGGAGGCTGAGCCGAAGGCCGAGGAGACGACCGAGCACTCGGCCACCACCGAGATCCAGGACGAGGCCGAGGAGAAGGACACGCCGACGACCCCGGCGGAGGCTGAGCCGGAGGCCGAGGAGACGACCGAGCACCCGGCCACGGCCGAGGCCGAGGCCAAGACGCAGACCACCGAGGAGCCCGGGCCGGCGGCTGAGCAGAGCGTGCCCGCGGAGGAGAAGCCCGCGCGGGAACCGACCGCAGCGGTTCCTGCTCCGGAGCCGGGGGCCGGCACGGCTACGGAACCGTCGCCGGCCAGCACGGAGACGACCGAGCCGGAGACGGCGGCGGAGCAGACGACCGGGCCTGCTCCGGAGGCGGAAACGGAACCGGCGGCCGAGCCGGAGGCGGAAGCGGCGGTTGAGGCTCAGCCGAAGGCGGACGCGGAAGCGGAGGCCGACGAAGCCGCCGAGGCGACCACCGCCCCGCAGGCCGCCGACGGCGAGGACACGCCACAGGGGCCACCCGCGGCCGACGACGAGAGCCGCACGGGTGGTGCGGGTGGGAACACGGACGCCGAAGGCGAAGCCGAGGCGGTGGGGAAGCTCGACCCCGCCGTCCCGCTCACCCGGGTACAGTCCCGCACCCCCTCCCTCACCACCGCCTACAAGGCCGCCGCGGCCACCCTCAGCAAGACCGGCCTCACCGGCACCCGCGCCAAGGTCTACCTCGTGCTCGACCGCTCCGCGAGCATGCGGCCGTACTACAAGGACGGCTCCGCCCAGGCCCTCGCCGACCAGACCCTCGCCCTCGCCGCCCACCTCGATCCGGAGGCCACCGTCCACGTCGTCTTCTTCTCCACGGAGATCGACGGCACCACCGACCTCACCCTCGCCCCGGACCACGAGACGAGGATCGACGACGTCCACGCCGGCCTCGGCCGCATGGGTCGTACCAGCTACCACGCCGCCGTACAGGCGGTCGTGGCGCACTACGAGAAGAACGCCACGCCCGGCACCCCCGCCCTGGTCGTGTTCCAGACCGACGGCGCCCCGGACGCCAAGACCCCCGCCACCCAGTCCCTCACCGAGACGGCGGCCGGCCACCCCGCCCTCTTCTTCTCCTTCGTCGCCTTCGGTGACCACGACAACAAGGCCTTCGACTACCTCCGCAAGCTGAAGACCGGCAACACGTCCTTCTTCCACGCGGGCCCGACCCCCCGCGAGCTGACCGACACGGAGTTCTACGAGGGCGTACTGGCCACCTGGCGCCCGTGACTCCACCCGGGGGGTGGACGTCCGTCCACCCCGTCCACCCCCCGAAACGCATGTGAGTCGATCTTCGGCGGGCCAGTAGGATTTCGACTTATGGCGGCCACTGGATCCGAGAAGCAGGGTGGTAAGGCGTACTACGTCTCCACCCCCATCTACTACGTCAACGACGCTCCTCACCTGGGCCACGCCTACACGACCGTCGCAGGCGACGTGCTCACCCGCTGGCACCGTCAGCGCGGCGAGAAGGTGTGGTACCTCACCGGCACGGACGAGCACGGTCAGAAGATCATGCGCACGGCCGAGGCGAACGGGGTGACGCCCCAGCAGTGGGCGGACAAGCTCGTCACCGAGGCCTGGAAGCCTCTCTGGGAGCACCTGGAGATCGCGAACGACGACTTCATCCGCACCACGCAGAAGCGGCACACCGACCGCGTCCAGGAGTTCGTGCAGGACCTGTACGACAAGGGCGAGATCTACAAGGGCGGCTACGAGGGCCCGTACTGCGTCGGCTGCGAGGAGTACAAGCTCCCCGGCGAGCTGCTCGACGGCGAGGGTGAGTTCGCGGGCCAGAAGCTGTGCCCGATCCACAAGAAGCCGGTGGAGATCCTCAGCGAGGAGAACTACTTCTTCCGCTTGAGCGAGTACACCGACAAGCTCCTCGCCCACTACGAGGCCAACCCGGACTTCATCCAGCCCGAGTCCGCGCGCAACGAGGTCGTGAACTTCGTCCGCCAGGGCCTGCAGGACCTCTCCATCTCCCGCTCGACCTTCGACTGGGGCATCCCGATCCCCTGGGACGACAAGCACGTGATCTACGTGTGGGTGGACGCGCTGCTGAACTACGCCACGGCGGTCGGCTACAACGAGAACCAGGAGAAGTTCGAGGCCACCTTCCCCGCCGACGTCCACCTGGTCGGCAAGGACATCCTCCGTTTCCACGCGGTGATCTGGCCCGCCATGCTGATGGCCCAGGGCCTCCCGCTCCCCGGCAGGATCGCGGCCAACGGCTGGCTGATGGTCGGCGGCGAGAAGATGTCGAAGTCGAACCTGACCGGCATCAAGCCGCAGGACCTCACCTCGCACTTCGGTGTGGACGCCTACCGCTGGTACTTCCTGCGGGCCATCGCCTTCGGCCAGGACGGCTCCTTCTCCTGGGAGGACTTCTCCGCCCGGTACACCTCCGAGCTGGCCAACGACTACGGCAACCTCGCCTCCCGCGTGGCCGCCATGGTCGGCAAGTACTTCGGCGGCACGCTGCCGGAGCCGACGGCCGACGGCGAGGCGGAGAAGGCGATCCACGACGGCCTGGCCAAGGCCGTGGCCGAGGCGGACCGCCGTATCGGCGAGGAGTTGGACTTCCAGGGCGGCATCCTGGCCGTCTTCGACTTCGTCAAGCAGGTCAACGGCTACATCACGGAGCAGGAGCCGTGGAAGGTGGCCAAGGACGAGTCCGAGGAGGGCAGGGCCCGCCTCGCGACGATCCTCTACACGGCCGCGGAGGCCCTGCGCGCGGTGGCCGTGCTGCTGAACCCGGTCATGCCGGAGACCTCCCAGAAGCTCTGGGACTCCCTGGGCGCGGAGGCCGGCCTCGGTGCCCTGGCCGAGCAGCGGGTCCAGGAGGCGGGCGAGTGGGGCAAGCTGCCGGCGGGCTCCACGATCACCAAGGGCGCGGTCCTCTTCCCGCGTCTGGAGGAGAAGCCGGCCGCCTGAGCCGTGATGCGAGCGGAATGGCCCGGGAAGCGCGCGCTTCCCGGGCCGTTCCGTTGCCGCGGAGGAGTCCTTGGGGGTCTGTCGTACGTGCCTTACGCCTCCTCAGTGGCCGCCGCGGCGGGAAAAGTGGCCGCTCGTCGCGCATGAGCGGCCGGAAGCCGGAAAGATCTTCCCGTGGACATCCCCGAACCCCATCGCCGGCTCCTCGCGGACGTCGTCGCGGCGGGCGGCCCGTACGGTCTGGTCCTGGCCGGCGGCTACGCCCTCCAGGCGCACGGACTGCTCCGCCGCCCGCACGCCAACCTGGACTTCGCCACCGAGAGCGCCGAGGCCATGGAGCACATCGCCGGTGCCGTCGGTGCGGCCCTGGAGGCGCGGGGGCGGCGGGTGCGGGCCGGCGCGGTCACCGCGCGCACCGCACAGCTGACGGTCACGGACCCGCCGACCGGCGAGCCGTGCGCGCTCGCGCTGCACAAGGAGGCGTTCTGGCAGCCGCCGGAACTGACCGGGTACGGTCCGGCGCTCTCCCTGGCGGACGCCGTCGGCACGAAGATCCGGGCCCTGTACGACCGGGGCGCCGCCGTCGACCTCATCGACGCGCAGGCCGCGGCGGCCCGGTTCTCCCTGCCCGATCTGGAGGAACTCGGCCGCCGGCACGCCCATGACCCGTTCGACCTGCCGACGCTGCAGTCCCGGCTGACGGGCACGGACTTCTACTCCGACGGGGACTTCCTCCGCCACGGCCTGGACGAGCCCCGGATCGTCGCCCTGCGCGCCTGGGCCCAGCACTGGTCCGACGACATCGCCGAGCGGCTGCTGGAGGAGGGCGCGTCCCCGGACACCGATACGGACGAGCAGGGCGAGTGAGCCGGCTCAGCCGCCGTCGTGCGTCTCGTCCGGGGCCACGCCCAGGGCTGCCCGGTGTGGCAGGGTGGCCGCCCTCGTACCCGGCGTCCGTCCAGGTGCCGTCGACGTGCACCTTGACGTGGATGTGCACACAGCGCGGCCCTGGTACCAGCCGGGGAAGACCGTCCGGAAGGTGACGTACCCGCGCTCGGGCCCGGAGACGGCTGTGCGCGCCGATCGTCAAGAGCGGGTCAGGACAGATCGGCGCGCACGGCCGGGCGCCTGCTCGGTTGCCTACTTGGGCTGCGGCTTCCGGATGGTCAGGTGCAGCTCGCGCAGGCGGGACTCGTCCAGCTCGGTCGGGGCGCCCATCATCAGGTCCTGGGCGTTGCCGTTGAGCGGGAAGGCGATCGTCTCGCGGATGTTGGGCTCGTCCGCGAGGAGCATCACGATCCGGTCCACGCCCGGGGCGATGCCGCCGTGCGGCGGGGCGCCGAAGCGGAACGCGCGCAGCATGCCCGCGAACTTCTCCTCGACGGTCTCCCGGTCGTAGCCCGCGATCTCGAAGGCCTTGAGCATGATCTCCGGCTCGTGGTTCCGGATCGCGCCGGAGGACAGCTCGACGCCGTTGCAGACGATGTCGTACTGCCAGCCGAGGATGTCCAGCGGGTCCTGGGTCCGCAGGGCCTCCAGACCGCCCTGCGGCATCGAGAAGGGGTTGTGCGAGAAGTCGATCGCGCCGGTCTCCTCGTCCTTCTCGTACATCGGGAAGTCGACGATCCAGCAGAAGCGGAAGACGCCCTCCTCGAAGTGGCCCGCGCGCTTGGCCGCCTCGACGCGGACCGCGCCCATGATCTTCGAGACCTCGTCGTACTCGCCCGCGCCGAAGAAGACGGCGTGGCCGGGGGCCAGGGAGAGGCGCTTGGTCAGCTCCGCGACGTTCGCCTCGGTGAGGAACTTCGCGATCGGGCCGGACAGCGAGCCGTCCTCGGCCACGCGCACCCAGGCCAGGCCCTTGGCGCCCTGCTCGACGGCGTACTCACCGAGCTGGTCGAAGAACTTGCGGGGCTGGCCGGAGACGTCCGGCACCGGCAGCGCGCGCACGTGCTTGCCCGCGAAGGCCTTGAACTCCGAGCCCTCGAAGACGTCGGTGATGTCGACCAGCTCCAGCTGGGCACGCAGGTCCGGCTTGTCCGAGCCGTACTTCAGCATCGCCTCGCGGAACGGGATGCGCGGGAAGGGGGAGGTGACGTGACGGCCGCCTCCGAACTCCTCGAACAGCTCCGTCATGAGCTTCTCGATCGGCTGGAAGACGTCCTCCTGCTCGACGAAGCTCATCTCGACGTCGAGCTGGTAGAACTCGCCGGGCGAGCGGTCGGCGCGGGCGTCCTCGTCGCGGAAGCAGGGCGCGATCTGGAAATAGCGGTCGAAGCCGGAGATCATCAGCAGCTGCTTGAACTGCTGCGGGGCCTGCGGCAGCGCGTAGAACTTGCCCGGGTGCACACGGGAGGGGACCACGTAGTCGCGGGCGCCCTCGGGGGAGGTGGCGGACAGGATCGGCGTCGCCATCTCGTTGAAGCCCATCGCCGCCATCTTCTGGCGCATCGCGGAGATCACGGCCGTACGCAGCATGATGTTGCGGTGCATGCGCTCGCGGCGCAGGTCCAGGAAGCGGTACTCCAGGCGCCGCTCCTCGTTGACCCCGTCCTCGGTGTTGATCGTGAAGGGCAGGGGCTGTGCCGCGCCGAGCAGCTCGACCTCGGCGACCTCGACCTCGATCTCGCCGGTGGGCAGGTCGGGGTTCACGTTCTCGGTTCCACGTGAAACAACGCGGCCGTCGACGCGGACCGTGGACTCCTTGGAGATCTTGTCCAGAGCCTCGTACGCGGGGGTGCCCGGGCGCGCGACCAGCTGCGTGATGCCGTAGTGGTCACGGAGATCGATGAAGAGGATGCCGCCCAGGTCGCGCCGATTGTGCAGCCAGCCACTCAGCCGGACGTCGGTGCCGACGTCAGAGGCGCGGAGCTGGCCGCAGGTGTGGGACCTGTACCGATGCATCGTCGTTCATCCAGTCTTTGCGGATCGGGTGTCGCCAGGCGGGTACGGCCTAGGCCACCCCAAGGGTACCGGGCACCCCAAGATCGGCTCCCACCATGACCGCGCTCACCGCTCGCCCGCCTACGGTGGCAGGCTTCACCCACCTCTCCATAAAGTGGGGCAATGCGCACAGGCGAGCCTCTGCCGTCCGTGGAGGACGTCCTCACCGCCCTCGCGACCGGGCTCTGGCACTGGGACACGGACACCGGGCTGGTCACCGTGGACGCGGAGGCGGCACGGCTGCTCGGCCTGCCCGCGGAGCCGACCACCCTCACGGAGGCCCAGACCCGGGCCCGCTTCCATCCCGTCGACTGGAACGAGATCACCGGCGTGGTGCGGCTGGCCGTCGCCGAGGGCACCCTCGCCGAGGTGCGCATCCGGATCATGGACGGGGACGGCAACATCCTGCGGGTCGTCCGCAGCCGGTCGAAGCCGTCCTTCGACCCCGACCGGCACACGTACGAGCTGATCGGCACCCTCCAGGAGGTGACCGAGCCGACCCCGGGCACGGCGGCCGCCCGCAGCGCGGTCACCGGTGACTGGCGGCGCTCCCGGGAGGCGTTCCTGCTGGACGCGGGCCGGGCGCTGGCGGAGGCACGGTCCACGGCGGAGGTGCTGCGGGTCGCGGGCGGCCTGTCGATGCCGGGGTTCTCGCCCGACGGGCTCGTGGTGTTCGGCGTCGAGGGCGACCGGCTGACGATCACCGGGCAGCACGGGCACACCCCCGCCGACATGGGCCCCTTCTCGAACATGCCGCTGGAAACCGACTATCCGGCGGCCGAGGTGGTCCGCACGGGCCGCGCGGTGTATCTGTCCTCGCCCGAGGCCTACCGGGACCGCTACCCGGCGACCTGGCCGCTCGCCCGGCACCTCGGGCGCCGCTCCTGGGCGTTCCTGCCGCTGACGGCCGGCGGGCGCACGATGGGCGCCTGGATGGCCGCCTTCACCTATCCGGTGGCGTTCACCCCGGATGAGCGCGCGGTCCTGACGACGGTCGCCCGGATGCTCGCCCAGGCGCTGTCCCGGGCCGGTGCCGCCGAGTCCGCGCGGGAGCTGACGGAGGGCCTCCAGCGCTCCATGCTGCCGTCGCTCGGCCCCGAGGTCCCCGGGATGCGGGTGGCCGCCCGGTACATCCCGACCGGCGGCGGACTCCAGGTCGGCGGCGACTGGTACGACATGATCCCGCTGCCCTCCGGCCGCTTCGCCCTGGTCATCGGGGACGTCCAGGGCCATGACGTGCGCGCGGCCGGCCTGATGGGCCAGCTGCGGATCGCGCTGCGCGCCTACGCCTCCGAGGGGCACCGCCCGGACGCCGTCCTCTCCCGCGCCTCCCGCTTCCTGCACGGCCTCACCCATGCCGCCGGGGAGGACGCGCTGTCCGACCTCCGCTTCGCGACCTGTCTGTACGTGGAGGCGGACCCGCCGACCGGCCGGCTGGAGATCGCCCGCGCCGGGCACCCGGACCCGGTGATCCGGATGGCGGACGGCACCGTGATGACGCGGCCGACGGCGGGCGGGCTGCCCCTGGGCCTCGATCCGGACGCCGACTACCCGACGACCCGGTTCACGCTCGAACCCGGCGAGACGCTGATGCTGTGCACCGACGGCCTGATCGAGACCGGCGGGCACGACATGGAGAGCGGCTGGCGCCGGCTGCGCGCGATCCTGGAGGACCACCAGGGCGACCTGGAGTCGCTGGCCGACGCGCTGGTGCAGGGCGTGCACGGGCCGTCCTCGCACCACACCACCGGCCCGCTGGCCGACCGCCGCGAGGACGACATCGCGCTGTTGTTGCTGTGCCGGCCGGGTGAGGGCCGCGCGCGCGGCGACACCGCCGCGGTACGGCCGGCGGTGCGGCGCACGCTGCTGTCGGTGGCGCAGGACGAGCCGGAGCGGATCGCCGAGGCCCGCCAGCACCTGCGCGGGCTGCTGCACGACTGGGCGTCGGCCGAGCAGGTGGACTCGGCGGTGCTGCTGGTCTCCGAGATGGTCACCAACGTGCTGGTGCACACGGACGCCGACGCACTGCTGCTCGCGGAGGTCATGGGCGAGGGGCCCGGGCGGCGGCTGCGGGTGGAGGTCTTCGACACCGGCGACGACCTCCCGCACAAGCGCCGCCCCGGCGAGCTGGCCTCCTCCGGACGCGGTCTGATGCTGATCGAACTCCTCGCGGACGGCTGGGGGGTGGACCCGCGGGGCGAGGGCAAGAGCATCTGGTTCGAGCTCTACGAGCCGGGGGACTCCGGGGCCGGCGCGTCGGAGGAGGTGGCCTGACGCCCCCGCAGCTCCTGGACGGCCCCGAAGGCCGCCGCGGTCAGCGGGACCGCGAGGAGCATGCCGAGGATGCCCGCGACGGAGGCGCCCGCGGTGATCGTCAGCATCACCACGGCCGGGTGCATCTGCACGGTCCGGCTCTGGATCACCGGTTGCAGCACATGCCCCTCCAGCACCTGCACCGCGAGCACCACCCCGAGCACCCACAGCGCGATGACGAAGCCCCGGTCGGCGAGGGCGACCAGGACGGCCACCGCGCCGGAGAGGAAGGCGCCGAGGTAGGGGATGTAGGCGGCGACGAAGACGAGCGCGCCGAGCCCGATCGCGCCGGGCACCCGGAGGATCAGCAGGCCGACGGTGATGCACAGGGCGTCGATGAGCGCGATGAGGGTCGTGCCGCGCATGAACCCCTCCACCGCGGCGAAGGACCGCCGGGCGATGGCCTCCAGGACCTCGGCGCTGCCGCCCGGGGCGACCGATCGCAGGGTGGCCACGGCACGGTGGGAGTCGCGCAGGAAGAAGAAGACGAGCAGCAGGGCGAGCACGGCCATGGCGATGGACTCGGCGACGACGCTGACGCCGCTGACGACGTTGGACGCGGCGGTGCTGCCGAACCTGCCCAGCAGCTGACGGGCGTTGGCGGCGAGGTCGTCCAGACTCGTGCCGGCGGCGCCGAAGTGCCGCGCGACGCCCTTGGCCGCGTCCCGCAGCGAGGCGAGGATCTCCGCGCCGGTGTCGACGAGCGCGGCGGCGACGATGTACACGGCACCGCCGACGACGGCCACGACGGCGACACAGGTGAGCCCGGCCGCCACCGACGCCTGCACCCCGGCCCGCACCAGCCGCCGGTACAACGGCCCGAGCAGCGCGGTCCCGAGCAGGGCGAGCAGCACCGGCGTGACGGCCGTACGGAACTCCGCGCACAGCCGCACCCCGACCCACCCGACCCCGGCGGCGAGCAGCAGCACGGCACACCAGGCGGCGAACCGGCGGACAGCGACGGGTAGGAACTGCACGCGTCCAGCGGATCACGCGGCGCCGGAACTGTCCTGTGACGCGGGTCCGGGCGGGTGAGGAAACGCCGACCCCGGCCGACGTGCGGCCGGGGTCGACGGGAGCCGGCGGTGTCCGGCGGCTCGTTCATGGCCGCCGGCTTCGCCGGGGAGGGGTCAGATGCCGCCCTCGGACATCCCGTGGACCGCCGGGATGCTGCCGAGCCGGCCCTTCTGGAAGTCCTCGAAGGCCTGCATCAGTTCGTCCTTGGTGTTCATGACGAACGGGCCGTAGTGGGCCATCGGCTCCCGGATGGGCTGTCCGCCGAGGAGGACGACCTCCAGGTCCGGGGTGTGCGAGTCCTGCTTCTCGTCCGCGCGGACGGTGAGCGAGGACCCGGCGCCGAAGACGGCCGTCTGGCCCAGGTGGATCGGGCGGCGCTCGGCACCGACGCTGCCGCGGCCCGCGAGGACGTACGCCAGACCGTTGAAGTCCTCCCGCCACGGCAGGGTGATCTCCGCGCCCGGGGCGACGGTCGCGTGGATCATCGTGATCGGGGTGTGGGTGATGCCGGGGCCCTGGTGGCCGTCCAGCTCACCGGCGATGACACGCAGCAGCGCGCCGCCGTCGGGGGTGGTGAGCAGCTGGACGTTGCCGCCGCGGATGTCCTGGTAGCGCGGGGCCATCATCTTGTCCTTGGCGGGGAGGTTCACCCACAGCTGCAGGCCGTGGAAGAGGCCGCCGGACACGACGAGGGACTCCGGCGGTGCCTCGATGTGCAGCAGGCCCGAGCCCGCGGTCATCCACTGGGTGTCGCCGTTGGTGATCGTCCCGCCGCCGCCGTTGCTGTCCTGGTGGTCGAAGACGCCGTCGATGATGTAGGTGACGGTCTCGAAGCCGCGGTGCGGGTGCCAGGGTGTGCCCTTGGGCTCGCCCGGCGCGTACTCCACCTCGCCCATCTGGTCCATCATGATGAACGGGTCGAGGTGGCGGTAGTTGATCCCCGCGAACGCCCGGCGCACCGGGAAGCCCTCACCCTCGTAACCGCTCGGGGCGGTCGTGACGGCGAGCACGCGGCGTGCCACGGCGTCGGCGGGAGCGGTCACACGGGGCAGCGTCAACGGGTTCTCGACGGTCACTGCAGGCATGGTGGGTACCTCCTTGGTACGCCCACTTTAGTTGAGCGTTGAACTTCTTGCCACCCAGAACAGAGAAAGCCCGGAGGGCATTCCCTCCGGGCTTCCGCGTGTGCGGGCGCGGATCAACCGCCGTCCGCGCGGCGATGGCGTCTAGCCGTACATGCGGCGCATCGCGAAGTCGACCATCTGCTCGACCGCCTTCGCGTCGAAGACCATCCGGTGCTCGCCCTCCATGTCCAGGACGAAGCCGTACCCGGTCGGCAGCAGGTCGATCACCTCGGCGCCGGTGATGACGAAGTACTTGGACTCCTTGCCGGCGTACCGGCGCAGCTCCTTCAGCGAGGTGAACATGGGGATCACCGGCTGCTGGGTGTTGTGCAGCGCCAGGAAGCCGGGGGTGTCGCCGCGCGGGCAGTACACCTTCGACGTGGCGAAGATCTGCTGGAAGTCCTCGGCGGACATCTGCCCGGTCGTGAAGGCCCGCACCGCGTCCGCGAGCGAGGGCGGCGACGGCTCCGGGTAGAGCGGCGGCTGCTGGCCGTACCCGCCGACACCACCCGGCATCTGCTGCTGCGACGAGGCGTACTGCTGCTGGGCAGCGCCCCCGTCCATGGGCTGGCCGTATCCGTACATGCGCGCAAGCGTACCGAGAGCGGGGGCGGGGGGTGGGCGCCGGGGAAATCAACGGAGAGATACCGGGCGGTCACCTGTCTTTCGCGGAACACCGCAAGGACGGGCGTCCTGTTCACGGGCGTGGCCGAGTAGACCCTTCTCACACTTGGCCCGGCAGGGGTTGCTTCTTATTACCGGCGGGTAGCATCATCGTGGCTACTTGTTGGTACGTGAACTAGGTGCGAGGAGCAAGTGCCTCGCCGATCCCTCTACGGAGCCGTCGCCATGGGGCACTACAAGTCGAATCTCCGCGACATCGAGTTCAACCTCTTCGAAGTACTGGGGCGCGACAAGGTGTACGGCACCGGCCCGTTCGAGGAGATGGACGTCGAGACCGCCAAGAGCGTCCTGGAGGAGCTGACCCGCCTCTCCGAGAACGAGCTGGCCGAGTCCTTCGCCGACGCCGACCGCAACCCGCCGGTCTTCGACCCGGCGACCAACACCGCGCCGGTCCCGGCGTCCTTCAAGAAGAGCTACCAGGCCTTCATGGACTCCGAGTACTGGCGGCTCGGCCTGCCCGAGGAGATCGGCGGCACCACCTCGCCGCGCTCCCTGATCTGGGCCTACGCCGAGCTGATCCTGGGCGCCAACCCGGCCGTGTGGATGTACTCCTCCGGCCCCGCGTTCGCCGGCATCCTCTTCGACGAGGGCAACGACGTCCAGAAGCACATCGCCAAGATCGCCGTCGAGAAGCAGTGGGGCTCCACCATGGTGCTCACCGAGCCCGACGCGGGCTCGGACGTCGGCGCCGGCCGCACCAAGGCGGTCCAGCAGGAGGACGGCTCCTGGCACATCGAGGGCGTGAAGCGCTTCATCACCTCCGGTGAGCACGACATGTCGGAGAACATCCTCCACTACGTGCTCGCGCGTCCCGAGGGCGCCGGCCCCGGCACCAAGGGCCTGTCCCTCTTCCTCGTCCCGAAGTACCTCTTCGACTTCGAGACCGGCGAGCTGGGCGAGCGCAACGGCGTCTACGCCACCAACGTCGAGCACAAGATGGGCCTGAAGGCCTCCAACACGTGCGAGATGACCTTCGGCGACAAGCACCCCGCCAAGGGCTGGCTGATCGGCGACAAGCACGACGGCATCCGCCAGATGTTCCGCATCATCGAGTTCGCCCGCATGATGGTCGGCACGAAGGCGATCTCCACGCTCTCCACCGGCTACCTGAACGCGCTGGAGTACGCCAAGGAGCGCGTCCAGGGCCCGGACCTGGCCAACTTCATGGACAAGACCGCGCCGAAGGTCACCATCACCCACCACCCCGACGTGCGCCGCTCGCTGATGACGCAGAAGGCGTACGCGGAGGGCATGCGCGCCCTCGTGATGTACACCGCCTCGATCCAGGACGCGATCCAGATCAAGGAGGCGAACGGCGAGGACGCCTCCGCCGAGCACGCCCTGAACGACCTGCTCCTGCCCATCGTCAAGGGCTACGGCTCCGAGAAGGCCTACGAGCTGCTCGCCCAGTCGCTGCAGACCTTCGGCGGCTCGGGCTTCCTGCAGGAGTACCCGATCGAGCAGTACATCCGGGACTCCAAGATCGACACCCTGTACGAGGGCACCACGGCGATCCAGGGCCAGGACTTCTTCTTCCGGAAGATCGTCCGCAACCAGGGCGCCGCGCTGAACTCCCTCGCCGAGGACATCAAGAAGTTCCTGGCGCTCGGCACCGGCGGCGAGGAGCTGGCCGGCGCCCGCGAGCACCTGGCCAAGGCGGCCGTGGAGCTGGAGGCGATCGTCGGCCTGATGCTGACCGACCTCGCCGCCACCGAGCAGGACACCAAGAACATCTACAAGGTCGGCCTGAACACCACCCGCCTGCTCATGGCCTCCGGTGACGTGGTCGTCGGCTACCTGCTCCTCAAGGGCGCCGCGATCGCCGCCGAGAAGCTGGCCACGGCCTCGGCGAAGGACAAGGCGTTCTACACCGGCAAGATCGCCGCGGCGAAGTTCTTCGCGGCGAACGTCCTGCCGGGCGTCACGCTCGCCCGCAAGGTCGCCGCGGGCGTCGAGCTGGACCTGATGGAGCTGGACGAGGCGGCGTTCTAGCCGGCCCGTCCGGACGTTCCGGACGACCCCGTCGATTCCTCGCACGGGCCCGCTCCTCACCAGGAGCGGGCCCGTGCACGTCGTTAAGGTGAATCCCATGAGCGCACCATCCCGCCCGTCACCCGCCGCCGCCCCTCCAGGGACCGCTGCGCGCGCACCACTCACCTTCGACCGCGGCCACACCGACGACCTGATGTCCTTCCTGGTGGCGAGCCCGACGCCGTACCACGCCGTGGCGAACACCGCCGAGCGGCTGGAGAAGGCGGGCTTCAGGCAGGTGGCGGAGACGGACGCCTGGGACGGGACGTACGGCGGCAAGTACGTGCTGCGCGGCGGCGCGATCGTGGCCTGGTACGTGCCCGAGGGCGCCGAGCCGCACACCCCCTTCCACATCATCGGCGCGCACACCGACTCCCCGAACCTCAGGGTCAAGCCCCGCCCGGACAGCGGGGCGCACGGCTGGCGCCAGGTCGCCGTCGAGATCTACGGCGGCCCGCTGCTGAACTCCTGGCTGGACCGGGATCTGGGCCTGGCCGGCCGGCTGAGCCTGCGCGACGGCTCCTCGGTCCTGGTCGACGTGGACCGGCCGCTGCTGCGCGTGCCGCAGCTCGCCATCCACCTGGACCGTTCGGTCAGCTCCGAGGGGCTCAAGCTGGACAAGCAGCGGCACCTCCAGCCGGTGTGGGGCCTCGGCAACGACGTGCTGGACGGCGACCTCATCGCCTTCCTGGAACAGGAGGCCGGGCTGACGGCGGGCTCGGTGACCGGCTGGGACCTGATGACGTATCCGGTGGAGCCGCCCGCCTACCTCGGCCGGGACCGCGAGCTGGTCGCCGGTCCGCGGATGGACAACCTGCTGTCCGTGCACGCCGGTGCCGCCGCCCTCGCCGCCGCGGCGACCTCCGGCGCCGCGCTCACCCGCATCCCGGTGCTGGCCGCCTTCGACCACGAGGAGAACGGCTCCCAGTCGGACACCGGCGCGGACGGCCCGCTGCTCGGCACCGTCCTGGAGCGCTCGGTCCTCGCGCGCGGCGGGTCGTTCGAGGACCGGGCCCGCGCCTTCGCCGGAACGGTCTGTCTGTCCTCCGACACGGGTCACGCCGTGCACCCCAACTACGCCGAGCGGCACGACCCGACGCACCACCCGCGGGTCAACGGCGGCCCGATCCTCAAGGTCAACGTCAACAACCGCTACGCCACGGACGGTTCGGGCCGCGCGGTGTTCGCCGCGGCCTGCGAGAGGGCGAACGTCCCCTTCCAGAGCTTCGTCTCCAACAACTCCATGCCGTGCGGCACCACCATCGGCCCGATCACCGCGGCCCGGCACGGCATCCGCACGGTCGACATCGGCGTGGCGATCCTCTCCATGCACAGCGTCCGTGAACTGTGCGGTGCCGACGACCCGTTCCTCCTGGCGAACGCCCTGACCGCCTTCCTGGAGGGCTAGTCGGGGCCTCGCCGGGTACCCGGACGGCACCGGAGATTCCGGAACCAGAAGGGGAGGCGAGGTCTCATGGGTCTCGGCGGATGCATCATCCTCATCGCCGTGGGGGCCATTCTGACGTTCGCGACCGACTGGCACATGCAGGGCGTCAACCTCACCGTCGTCGGCCTGATCCTGATGGCCGTGGGCCTGATCGGCGTGGCGACGTTCAGCGGAATAGCCCGCCGCCGCCGCGTGGTGGTACCGCCGACGACCCCGGTGGTGGAGGAGGAACCGCGCCACCACCGCGTCGACGGCTACTCCGACGGCTACGGCGTCTGACGGCTGAACCCACCTGTCACTGAAGGTGGGTTCAGCCGCTTCCCGGCGACGTGCCTGCCGACCGCGCCGCTCAGCCCTGCCCGGGGGCGGTCTCGTCCATCCCGGCCAGCACCAGCGGCAGGCGGTCCGTTCCGTTCTCCGTGAGACGGACCGGGACGCCCCAGTCCTGCTGGTGGACGTGGCAGGCCGGGTATTCGTTGGCGGGGTCGTCGTCGCAGGAGGCCGCCATCGCGGAGACGTGCAGGACGCCCTCCGGGACGGCCGGGTTCAGTTCCAGGTCGCGGGACAGGTCGGTGTCCGCGCCCTCGCCCTTGAGCAGCAGCTCGGGCGGGGTGGCGGAGACCAGCAGCCGGGTCGAGGGGCCGTAGCTCGTGTCGAGCTTCTGGCCGGCCGGGGCCTGGAAGATCACGTCCAGGCGCAGGCGGCCGGGGGCGACCTCGGTCGCGGCGCGCTGGGTGCGGTGGGCGACCGGCTCCACGCGCACCGCCTCCTCCGGCAGCCGCAGCCGGGTCAGCCGGTGCCGGGCCGACTCCACGACCACGATGTCCTCGCCGACGAGGACGGCGTCGCTGGGCTCGCGCAGGTCGGTGGCGAGCGTGGTGACCTCGCCGGTCGCCGGGTCGTAGCGGCGCAGGGCGTGGTTGTAGGTGTCGGCGACGGCGACCGAGCCGTCCGGCAGGGCGGTGACGCCCAGCGGGTGCTGGAGCAGGGCCTGGTCGGCGGCGCCGTCCCGGTGGCCGAAGTCGAACAGGCCGGTGCCGACGGCGGTGTGCACGTCCCCTTCGAGGCCGACCCAGCGCAGGGCGCTCGTCTCGGAGTCGGCGAGCCAGAGCCGGTCGGCGGTGGCCGCGAGGCCGGAGGGCTGGGCGAACCAGGCCTCGGCGGCGGGCCCGTCCACCAGTCCCTCGTTGGTGGTGCCGGCCGCCACGGCGACCGTGCGCGCGGCCGGGTCGTACGTCCACAGCTGGTGGACGCCCGCCATCGCGATCCACACCCTGCCGCCGAAGACCGCCACGTCCCACGGCGAGGAGAGGTCCACCTCGCGGGCCGGGCCGGAGGTCGCCGAGCCCTGCCACCACTGCCTGCCGGTGCCCGCCAGGGTGGTCACCCCGCCGGTGGCCAGGTCCACGCGGCGCAGGGCGTGGTTGACGGTGTCGGCGACCACCACCGAGCCGTCGTCGAGGAGAGCGAGGCCCTGCGGCTCGTTGAAGGACGCCTCCCGCGGGCCGCCGTCGGCGAACCCGCGCGTGCCGGAGCCGAGGCGCCGTACGACGGTCTCGGCGTCCTCGGCCAGCTCCACCAGCTGGTGCCGGGTGGTGTCGCTGACCAGGAAGGTGCCGGATGGCAGCAGCAGGGCCTTGCCGGGGAAGCGCAGCACCGTCGGCTCCGGCTCCGGTGCGACGTACGGCCCGTCACCGCGGCGCAGGGTGCCCTTGGCCTCGTGCTCGGCCTCCAGCTCGGTCACCAGCCGCTCGATGGCGTGCACATGCCCCTCGCCCGCGTGCTGCGCGACGACGTACCCCTCGGGGTCGATCACCACGAGCGTCGGCCAGGCGCGCACCGCGTACTGCTTCCAGGTGGCCAGCTCGGGGTCGTCCAGGACCGGGTGCGCCACGCCGTAGCGCTCGACGGCGTCCACGACCGCCTGGTGCTCCGCCTCGTGCACGAACTTCGGCGAGTGCACCCCGATCACCACGAGCGTGTCCCGGTGCTTCTCCTCCAGCTCGCGCAGCTCGTCCAGGACGTGCAGGCAGTTGATGCAGCAGAAGGTCCAGAAGTCCAGGACGACTATGCGTCCGCGCAGGTCGGCGAGGGTGTACTGCTGGTCCCCCGTGTTCAGCCAGCCGCCCTTGCCTATCAGCTCGGGGGCGCGGACTCGGGCGCGTCGGGGTGCGGAGTCGGTCATGGCTCCAAGGGTGCCACCTGACGCCGACAGCCGTTCCGGCGCCTGTGGAAAACCCGGGCCGGGCACCGCTCGCCCGTGGCCGGCGGTCTGGTGGGTGGGCCGTACGTCGACCGATGTGTCGATGACCGGTCTGCCCTCACCCTTGCGGGTGCCCCGGAAGCGGATCGGGCCGGAGGCGGGGTCGACGTCACGCGGCAGCGGAAGGCTCACGTCCGTGACGCGCTCCCGCCGCAGTGTGCCCTTCGCGCACTCGCCCCGCGCGCACAGCCGTAGGAGCCGCCCGTGAGATCGCCGTACCCCTGGCGGTCGAACAGCACGCCGACCCCGGAGACGACGTCATAGCCGGCGCACGGCCCCCGGTACGAGCACCCGGAACCGGCCGCGAGCAGGACTGCCCCCACGGCGGGCAGACCTGCCCGCCTGATCGGTCTCACCACTTCTCGTCCCCTCCGCGCCCCCCGGGGCCGACCCGACGAACCGGCACATCCTGTGACGATCGACCCGCGCCGGGGAAGCATGACCCGTATGAGATTCCTCGTACGCGACCGGATCCTCGGCATCGGTGACGACTGGTGGATCGAGGACGAACACGGCCGGAAGGTGTTCCTCGTCGACGGCAAGGCGATGCGCCTGCGGGACACCTTCGAGCTGAAGGACACCGAGGGGCGGGTCCTGATCGACATCCACCAGAAGATGTTCGCCCTGCGCGACACCATGGTGATCGAACGCGACGGCGAGCCTCTGGCCAGGATCCGGCGCAAGCGGCTGTCCCTGCTGCGCAACCACTACCGGGTCTCCCTGGCGGACGGCACCGAACTCGACGTCAGCGGAAAGATCCTGGACCGCGAGTTCGCCGTCGAGTACGACGGCGAACTCCTCGCGGTGATCTCCCGCCGCTGGCTGACCGTACGCGACACGTACGGCGTGGACGTCGTACGGGAGGACGCCGACCCGGCGCTGCTGATCGCCGTGGCGGTGTGCGTGATCCACCTCGCCGAGAAGGAGAGGGAGGGGGACTGACGGGGACTAGGTCCTGTCGTCAAACTCCCGTCGTCCGCCCGGAGGGCGGGCCGCGAGGCGTCAGGTGCGTGCTCTCGGCGTGCCGGGCCCCGGCCCTCGTACTGGATGTACTTGGGTCGGGGCCCGGTGCGGCGAGAGTGCGTGCATGGCGTCGCGCGGCAGACGGGAGTTTGACGACAGGGCCTAGGTCCGGCGCCGGGGTGGTTGCAGGCCCAGCACCCGGTCCTTGAGCGCCGGGAACTGTTCGCGGGTCGCGCCGGCCTTCGCCGGGTCCAGGTCGACCGTGAGGACCTCTTCTGCGGAGCCGGCCTCGGCGAGCACCTCGCCCCACGGATCCACCACGATCGAGTGACCTGCCTGCGGAACTCCGGCGTGCGTCCCGGCCGTTCCACAGGCGAGCACGAACGCCTGGTTCTCCACCGCCCGCGCCTGAGCCAGCAGCGTCCAGTGCGCGCGTCGCCGCTCGGGCCAGCCCGCCGGGATCACCAGCGTCTCGGCGCCGGCGTCGACCAGACCGCGGAAGAGTTCGGGGAAACGGAGGTCGTAGCAGGTGGCCAGGCCGAGCGTGGTCCCGGGCAGCCTGACCGTCACCAGGTCCCGGCCCGCGCCCATCAGCACCGCCTCGCCCTTGTCGAAGCCGAAGCGGTGGATCTTGCGGTAGGCCGCGGCCAGATCACCGGAGGGGGAGAAGAGGAGAGACGTGTTGTAGAGGGTGCCGTCCCCCGTGGCGGAGCCGCTGTCGGATGCCGCCCGCTCAGGGATGGAGCCGGCGTGCAGCCACACGCCCGCGTCGCTCGCCGCCTTGGCCATCGCCTCGTACGTCGGCCCTTCGAGCGGCTCGGCCGCACGGCCGAACTCCTCGAAGGCGAAGGCACCGGTGGTCCACAGTTCGGGCAGGACGACGAGGTCGGCCCCGCTCTGCTCCCGCACCAGCGCGGCCACGCGCCGCCGCCGGGAGTCGACCGGTTCGTCCTCGTCCACGGCGATCTGGATCAGCGAGGCGCGCACACTACCACCGTCCTGGCATTCGAGTCGTCCACACAGGCCTACGATCGTCACACGAAAGCACTGCCGGGGTGCCTTTCAGCAGCGTAACTTGGGGGTGCCCCCAGTTCGAGCGCAGCCGAGAACCTGGGGGACTCTCAAGACACCCGCCGAAGTGCAGCCGCCCGCTGGCAATGCCGCCACAACCTGCCCGTGTACCGACCGCCGAGGGGTCCCGTTCCGTGAGTCTGCATCCCACCCTCCAGCCCTACGCCGACGCCTGGACCCACTCCATCGAAGCGATATCCGAGATGGTGCAGTCGCTCGTCGAAGGCGAGTGGAACCGGCGGACGCCCTGCCCCGGCTGGTCGGTGCGGGACATCGTGTCCCATGTCATCGGCCTGGACTGCGAGATGCTCGGCGACCCGCGCCCCATCCACTCCCTGCCGCGCGACCTCTTCCACGTCACCACCGAGCACCAGCGCTACATGGAGATGCAGGTCGACGTCCGCCGCCACCACACGGCGCCGGAGATGACGGCCGAGCTGGAGTACACGGTCATCCGCCGCAACCGCCAGCTGCGGAACGAGGCCCGGGACCCCGCCACCCTCGTGCGCGGACCGCTGGGCACGGAGGTCACCCTGGAACAGGCCTACCGCGCCCGGGCGTTCGACGTGTGGGTGCACGAGCAGGATCTGCGCGCGGCTCTCGGCCGCCCCGGCAACCTGGACTCGCCGGGCGCGTACGTCACCCGGGACGTCCTGCTGGAGGCGCTGCCCAAGGTCGTCGCGCACGACGCGAACGCCCCGCGCAGCTCGGCGATCGTGTTCGACGTGCACGGCCCGGTCGAGTTCCTGCGCACGGTACGCGTCGACATCCAGGGCCGCGGCACCGTGGAGACCGCCCCCGCCCTCGGCCCCGCGGCCACCCTCACCCTCGACTGGGAGACCTACGTCCGCCTGGCCTGCGGCCGGGTGAGCCCCGAGGCGGTGGCGGACCGGGTGAAGACGGAGGGCGACCAGGACCTGGCGGCGGCCATCCTGCGTCACTTCGCGGTGACGCCGTGACGGCATCCGGCCGGCCTCCCGGCCGGCCGGAGACGGGTGGGCACGCGGGAGAACCCCCGGCTCACGCCGCGGGCACGTGCACCGTCTCCACCCGGCTGGCGACCAGCCGCTCCCGCTCGCGCCGCGCCGCACGCCCCCGCAACCGCAGGATCTGACCGACCCCGAGCGCCTGGAGCACGAACACGGCGCTGAACGCCACCGTGTAGTCGTCCCCGGTCGCGTCCAGCAGCACGCCGATCGCGAAGAGCGTCGTCATGGAGGCGATGAAGCCACCCATGTTGGTGATGCCGGACGCCGTGCCCTGTCGCTCGGGCGGGTTGGCCGGCCGGGCGAAGTCGAAGCCGAGCATCGACGCCGGGCCGCACGCGCCGAGCACCGTGCACAGCACCAGCAGCAGCCACATCGGCGCGTGCTCCCCGGGGTAGGCCAGGGTCGCCGCCCACAGTGCCGCGGTGGCGGCCACCGTGCCCAGCGCCAGCGGCAGCCGCGCCGCGTGGTGCCGGGCGACGATCTGGCCGTAGACCAGGCCGATCACCATGTTGGACAGCACGACGAGAGTGAGCAGTTCACCGGCCGTGGCCCGGCTGAGGCCCTGTGCCTCGACCAGGAACGGCAGGCCCCACAGCAGCAGGAACACCATCGCCGGGAACTGGGTGGTGAAGTGCACCCACAGGCCCAGGCGCGTGCCCGGTTCCCGCCAGGACGCGGCGATCTGCCGGCGGACGTAGGCCGCGCCCCGGTGCGGGGACGGCTCCGGCTCCTGACCCTCGGGGTGGTCCTTCAGGAACAGCAGGGTGAGCACGAGGACGACCGCGCCCGCCAGCGCGCTGCCCGCGAACGCCGGGGTCCAGCCGATGCCGTGCAGCAGCCGGGACAGGACCAGGGTGGAGACCAGGTTGCCCGCCATCCCGACCAGGCCCGCGAGCTGAGCGACCAGCGGCCCGCGGCGGGCCGGGAACCAGCGGGTGCCGAGCCGCAGCACGCTGATGAAGGTCATCGCGTCACCGCAGCCCAGCAGCGCCCGGGAGGCGAGCGCGGTGCCGTACGAGGGGGAGAAGGCGAAGCCCAGCTGCCCGGCGGTGAAGAGCACCGCACCGATGCTCAGCACCTTCTTGGTGCCGAGGCGGTCCACGAGCAGGCCGACGGGTATCTGCATGCCCGCGTAGACCAGCAGCTGGAGGATGGAGAACGTGGACAGCGCGGAGGCGCCCACGTGGAAGCGGTCGGCCGCGTCGAGACCGGCCACCCCCAGCGACGTACGGAAGATGACGGCGACGAAGTAGACGGCCACGCCCGTGGACCACACGGCGACGGCCCGGCGCCCGCCCGGCGGATCGCCCGGAAGGGTGGCGTTGCGCCCGGGAAGGCTCATCGGACCTCACCCCGCGCCAGGTGCGAGAACCAGCTCACGTGCCGGTGCACGATGCCGACGGCCGCCTCCGCGTCGCCGGCGCGCAGCGCGCCCAGGATCTCCTCGTGCTCGGCGAGCGTCTTGGCGATCCGGTCGGGATGGGAGTGCATGACGGCGACGCCCATCCGCAGCTGCCGGTCGCGCAGCTGGTCGTAGAGCCGGGAGAGGATCTCGTTGCCCCCGCTGCGCACGATCTCGGCGTGGAAGCAGCGGTCGGTGACCGCGGCGGCGGCCAGGTCACCGGCGGCGGCCTGCGCCTTCTGCCGCTCCAGCAGCTCGGCCAGCCGCTCCAGCAGGCCCGGCGGCGCGGGTACGGCCTTGCGGGCCGCGTGCTCCTCGACCAGCAGCCGGGTCTCCACCACGTCGGCGATCTCCTGCGCGGAGACCGGAAGGACCAGGGCGCCCTTCTTCGGGTAGAGCCGGATGAGGCCCTCGGCCTCCAGCCGCAGCAGCGCCTCCCGGACGGGCGTGCGCGAGACCCCGACGGCCTCGGCCAGCTCCCCCTCGGTGAGCAGGGTGCCGCCCTCGTAGCGGCGGTCGAGCACACCCTGCTTGACGTGGCTGTACACGCGGTCGGCGGCGGGCGGCGGCTTGAGGGACTGCGGGGCGGACTGCTCGACGGCCGTGTTCATGCCCACAGCATAGATACAACACGTACGCAAGGGCGGGACCGTCCATCATGCGGACGTGACGAAGCGCCCCCGGAGCGGCCGCACAACCTTCTGTGCTACTTACGTGTCACACCCATGCGGCCCCCTTCCGTTGCCAGCTCAACTAGGCCGCACTCCAGGGGCATTCACGACATTTGAGGTATATCACTTTGATTACCGGCATCCAGGGCATCCGCCTCCGCCGAGCCGCCGCCGTCGCCGTCACGTCCGGCGCGCTGCTCGCGACCGGTGCCCTCACCGCAGCGCCCGCACAGGCCGTCACCACGCCGTCGATCGTGGCCAAGGGCGGGTTCGTGATGAACAACGCCAACGCCAAGACGCTGTACACGAAGGCGGCGGACACCAGGCGCTCCACCGGCTCCACCACCAAGATCATGACCGCCAAGGTCGTGCTCGCGCAGCCGAACCTGAACCTCGACGCCAAGGTCACGATCAAGAAGATCTACAGCGACTACGTCGTCAGGAACAACGCCTCCCAGGCGCACCTGATCGTCGGCGACAAGGTGTCCGTCCGTCAGCTGCTGTACGGGCTGATGCTGCCGTCCGGCTGCGACGCCGCCTACGCGCTCGCGGACAAGTTCGGCTCGGGCTCCACCACTTCCGCGCGCGTGAAGTCCTTCATCGGCAAGATGAACTCCGCCGCCAAGAGCCTGAACCTGACGAACACCCACTTCGACTCGTTCGACGGCATCGGCAACGGCTCCAACTACTCGACGCCGCGCGACCTGACGAAGATCGCCAGCAGTGCGATGAAGAACTCCACGTTCCGCACGATCGTCAAGACGAAGTCGTACACCGCGAAGACGATCACCAAGACGGGCAGCACCCGCACGATGAACCCGTGGAAGAACACCAACGGGCTCCTCAGCAGCTACAGCGGCACCATCGGCGTGAAGACCGGTTCCGGCCCTGAGGCCAAGTACTGCCTGGTCTTCGCCGCGACCCGGAACGGCAAGACCGTCATCGGCACCGTCCTCGCCTCCTCCTCCATCTCCCAGCGCGAGGCGGACGCGAAGAAGCTCCTCAACTACGGCTTCGCCAAGCTCGGCTGACACACCGACGACAAGGGCCCGCCGCATCCCGTGCGGCGGGCCCTTCGCCGTGGCACCGGCGTGTCGCGGGCGGTCAGGCCCAGGTGATCAGCCGCTTCGGCTGCTCCAGGACGGCCGCGACGTCCGCCAGGACCTTGGAGCCCAGTTCCCCGTCCACCAGACGGTGGTCGAAGCTCAGGGCCAGGGTGGTGACCTGACGCGGCTTCACCTTGCCCTTGTGGACCCACGGCTGGAGCTTGATCGCACCGACCGCGAGGATCGCCGACTCGCCCGGGTTGAGGATCGGGGTGCCCGTGTCGACGCCGAAGACGCCGACGTTGGTGATGGTCACCGTGCCGCCCTGCATCGCCGCGGGGGAGGTCTTGCCCTCGCGGGCCGTCGCCACCAGCTCGCCCAGCGCCTGAGCCAGCTGCGGGAGCGTCTTGTCCTGCGCGTCCTTGATGTTCGGGACGATCAGGCCGCGCGGTGTGGCCGCCGCGATGCCCAGGTTGACGTAGTGCTTGCGCACGATCTCCTGGTTCGCCTCGTCCCAGGACGCGTTGATGTCCGGGTTGCGCTTGATGGCGACCAGCAGGGCCTTGGCGATCAGCAGCAGCGGGTTGACCCGCAGGCCCTGCATCTCCCGGTCCTGCTTCAGCTCCTCGACCAGCTTCATCGTGCGGGTCACGTCCACCGTCACGAACTCGGTGACGTGCGGCGCGGTGAACGCCGAGCCGACCATCGCCTGCGCGGTGGCCTTGCGGACGCCCTTGACCGGGATGCGGGTCTCGCGCGCGGTGTCGTACGACGCCACGGGCGCCGGGGCCGCGGGAGCGGCGGGCGCCGCCGCGACCGGGGCGGCCGGCTCGGCCGTCCGGGGCGTGGCCGCCGCGTGGACGTCCTCACGGGTGATGATGCCGTCCGGGCCGGACGGGGTGATCGCGGCCAGGTCGACGCCCAGGTCCTTGGCGAGCTTGCGCACCGGGGGCTTGGCCAGCGGGCGGGGCTTCTCGGCGACCGCGCCGCCGTGGCCGTTCAGCTCCGCCTGGATCGCCTGCGCCGGCGCGGGGACGGTGACCTCGGGGCCCTTACGCGGGCGGCGCCTGGTGGAGGAGGTCGCCACGCCGTATCCGACGAGGACCGGCTGGCGGCCCTCCGGCTTCGGCTCGTCCTTCGGCTGGGCGGGCGCGGCCTGCTGCGGGGCGGGTGCCGCCTGCGGCTGCTCGGCGGGCGCCTGAGGCGCGGCACCGCCGGCCAGGGCCACCGCGATGATGGGCGTGCCCACGTCCACCGTGGTGCCCTCGGGGAAGTGGAGTTCGCGGACCACGCCGTCGTAGGGGATGGGCAGTTCGACGGCCGCCTTCGCCGTCTCCACCTCGCAGACCACCTGGCCGTCCGTCACCGTGTCGCCCGGCTGGACATACCACTTGAGGATCTCGGCCTCGGTGAGTCCCTCGCCCACGTCGGGCATCTTGAACTCGCGTACGGACGCTTCCGTCATCGTCGTCACGACCCTCTCCTCAGTACGCCAGCGAGCGGTCGACGGCGTCGAGCACACGGTCCAGGTCCGGCAGGTACGACTCTTCCAGGCGCGCCGGCGGATACGGGGCGTGGTAGCCGCCGACCCGCAGGACCGGTGCCTCCAGGTGGTAGAAGCAGCGCTCGGTGATCCGCGCGGCGATCTCCGCGCCGGAGCCGAAGAACACCGGTGCCTCGTGCACCACGACCAGGCGGCGGGTCTTCTCCACCGAGGCCTGGACGGAGTCGAAGTCGAGGGGGCTGACCGAGCGCAGGTCCAGGACCTCCAGGGACTTGCCCTCCTCGGCCGCCGCGTCCGCCGCCTCCTGGCAGAGCTTCACCATCGGGCCGTAGGCCGCCAGGGTGAGGTCCGTGCCCTCGCGGACCACGCGCGCCTTGTGCAGCGGGGCGGGGATCGCCTCGAAGTCGACCTCGGCCTTGTCCCAGTAGCGCCGCTTGGGCTCGAAGTAGATCACCGGGTCGTCGCTCTGGATGGCCTGCTGCATCATCCAGTAGGCGTCCGACGCGTTGGACGGGGAGACGATCTTCAGGCCGGCCACGTGCGCGAACAGCGCTTCCGGCGACTCCGAGTGGTGCTCGACCGCGCCGATGCCGCCGCCGTAGGGGATGCGGACGACGACCGGCAGCTTGACCTTGCCCAGCGAGCGGGCGTGCATCTTGGCGAGCTGGGTGACGATCTGGTCGTAGGCCGGGAAGACGAAGCCGTCGAACTGGATCTCCACCACCGGGCGGTAGCCGCGCAGGGCCAGACCGATCGCGGTGCCGACGATGCCGGACTCGGCGAGCGGGGTGTCGATGACCCGGCTCTCGCCGAAGTCCTTCTGCAGTCCGTCCGTCACACGGAAGACGCCGCCGAGCTTGCCGACGTCCTCACCCATGATCAGGACCTTGGGGTCGGCGTCCAGGGCACGGCGCAGCGACTCGTTGATGGCCTTGGCCATCGCCATCTTCTCGGCCATGTCAGTGACCCCCTTCATCGGCGAACGACGCCTGGTAGGCGGCGAACTGGGCGCGCTCCTCGTCGACGAGCGCGTGCCCGTCCGCGTACACGTTCTCGAAGATGGCGAAGTGGTCCGGGTCGGGCATGGCGCGGACCGCTTCGCGCACTCGTCTGCCCAACGCCTCGGACTCGGTCTCGAGTTCCGCGAAGAATCCCTCGTCCGCGTGGTTCGATGCCTCCAGGTACCGGCGAAGACGCAGGATCGGGTCCTTCGCCTCCCAGGCCAGCCGCTCCTCGTCGCCCCGGTAGCGGGTGGGGTCGTCGGAGGTGGTGTGGGCGCCCATGCGGTAGGTGTACGCCTCCACCAGGGTCGGGCCCTCGCCGTTGCGGGCGCGTTCCAGCGCCCACTTGGTGACCGCGAGGCAGGCCAGGACGTCGTTGCCGTCGACCCGGACGCCGGGGAAGCCGTAGCCCTGCGCGCGCTGGTAGAGCGGGACGCGGGTCTGGCGCTCGGTCGGCTCGGAGATCGCCCACTGGTTGTTCTGGCAGAAGAACACCACGGGGGCGTTGTAGACCGCGGAGAAGGTGAACGATTCCGCGACGTCGCCCTGGCTGGAGGCGCCGTCGCCGAAGTAGGCGATGACCGCCGAGTCCGCGCCGTCCTTGGCCACGCCCATCGCGTAGCCGGTGGCGTGCAGCGTCTGGGAGCCGATGACGATCGTGTACAGGTGGAAGTTGTTGCTGTTCGGGTCCCAGCCGCCGTTGTTCACGCCGCGGAACATGCCGAGCAGGTTGGCCGGGTCGACGCCGCGGCACCAGGCGACGCCGTGCTCCCGGTAGGTCGGGAAGACGTAGTCGTCCTCGCGGGTGGCCCGGCCGGAGCCGATCTGGGCGGCCTCCTGGCCCAGCAGGGAGGCCCACAGACCCAGTTCGCCCTGGCGCTGCAGGGCGGTGGCCTCGGCGTCGAAGCGGCGGGTGAGCACCATGTCGCGGTACAGACCGCGCAGCTCTTCGGGGGTGATGCCGGCGACGTAGGCGTCGTACTCGGCGTTCTCGACCCGCTTGCCCTCCGGCGTCAGCAGCTGTACGAGCTCCGGGTCGGTGCTCTTCTTGACAGTGCTGCGGGTGGTACGGGTGGTGCGCTTGGTGCCGGTGGCTCCGGTCGCGGCGCCGGTGGTGCCGGTCTTGCCGCCGGTGGTGCCGGCCTTGCCTGCGGCGGTGCGTCGCGGCTTGCGCGCGGCACTGCTCTCCACGGTCACGTGTGCTCCTCCGTCGTTCCGGCCCCCGGGGTTGCCGGTAGGCCAGTGCGGCTCACCTGTTTCGACCACCGGGCACGGGGTGGGTGCCACTCGGCCGGGAACAGGCGTGACAGGTGCCCCGGCGAGCGCCCTGCAACCATCACGTTACCCAGTGCCCCACATTTCTGTGAAACCCCGTTTGACCTGCGATTTTGCTTGGATTTCCAAGTAAATCGAGGTGGTGTGAAAGCGCGCTGGTCACAGCCTTGCGGCAGTCCGGAGCACCCGCACGTTATCCCGCGCACCCAGGTCACGGGAAGAGTTTCATGTGAGACCGGCCTCGCACACGAAGACGGAAAAGTCGCGGTATTTCTACTGCATACGGATGAGACACTCGGCCACGAACGGACGAGGCCCCCGGCCGCATCCCGACGAGGCCCTCGGCGCCGCTCGCACGGAGACGCAAGCGCCCACCTCGTGACCGAAAGCGACCGTCAGCGACTGCCTGTGACAAGCCCCAGCTCACAGGGGCTGCGCGTGCCCTACCATCTGGCGCGTGCCGCGCTCATGTGTACCACCCCCCGTGCCCCACGCACTCCCCTTGGGCGCCCTGCTCCGCCTGTACGCCGCGGGTACCGCCCTCACCTGTGAGCCGGTCGACCAGGGCCTGCTCAACCGCGGCTACCGGCTGTGCACCACGAGCGGCCGTTACTTCCTCAAGCACCACTTCGACCCGGACACCGCCGACCCGGCCGCCATCGAACGCCGGCACCTGGCCACCCAGCGCCTCGCCGCTCTCGGCGTCCCGGTCGCCGTACCGCTCGCGCACCGTGAGGGCCGCACGGTCGCCGTCGTCGGCGGCCACGCCTACGCCCTGCATCCCTGGATCGACGGCAGGCACCGGCACGGCGGCCAGCTCACCCGCGGGCAGAGCGCGCGCCTGGGGGCGCTTCTGGGCGCCGTGCACGCCTGTCTGGAGCGCGTGATGCCACCCAAGGGGCGCACGCGCCCGGCGACGAGCCCCCACCCGGTGGAGAGCGCGGACCCGGCCGACACCTTCGCCCTCATCGACGACCTGCTCGCCCATGTGCGCCGGCACCGCCCCGCCGACGCCTTCGACGAACTCGCCCGGCACCGGCTGCTGGAACGCCGCGCGCTCCTGGAACAGCACGCGGACCGGCGCCCGCCGCGCGGCGGTTCGGTGGGCTGGGTGCACGGCGACTTCCACCCGTTCAACCTGCTCTACAAGGACGACGCCCCGGCCGCCATCGTGGACTGGGACCGGCTCGGTGTGCAGCCGCGCGCGGAGGAGGCCGTACGCGCCGCCGTGATCTTCTTCGTGGCGCCCGGCGGGACCCTGGACCTGCCGAAAGTGCGTGCCTACGCGCGCGCGTACCGGCGCGCGGCCGGCGCCACGCCCTCGGAGCTGGCGGCGGCCGTGCACCGGGTGTGGTGGGAGCGGCTGAACGACTTCTGGATGCTGCGCTGGCACTACGAGCGCGGCGACACGCGCGCGGACACGCAGTTCCCGGCCGCGTCGGCCCTCGCGGTGTGGTGGACCCGCGAGTACGACGCGGTGTGCGACGCGTTCGTGCAATGAGCCACGGCCGGCGATGAACGCGCGCGACAAGGGGCTTTCCTGCGGCGGGCGGCGTCACCTCAAGGTGACGCCGTCCCGGCCGCCGTGGGTGTCCTTCAACCGGTGGTGGTGCCCGTGGTGCCGTCCGTCGTGGTGCCCTCGGTGGTGCCGGCGTCGCCGGTGCCCGCGTCCGTGCCGCCGTCGTCAGTACCCGTACCGGCGTCCGTGCCGCCGTCGTCGGTGCCCGCGTCCGTGCCGCCGTTCGTCGGGTCCGTGGGCTGCGACTGCGAGGTCTGCGGCTGCGACGGCTCGGTGCTCGGGGTGGAACTGGCCGTCTTCGACGGGGTGTACGACGGCGTGGCCGCCGGCGGCCAGCCGGAGCCGGTGCCCGTGTCCGAGCCGGTGTTCGTCTCGGGGTCCGAGGGCTGGTCGGTGTTCTCGTCGGTCGGGGACGGGGAGGGCGACTCGTCCTTCGTGTTCTTGGACTGCGTCTTCGTCGGCTGGATGTCGGTGTCCTTGCCGCCGCTGCCGCCCGCGCCGTTCAGGGCCAGCGCCACGCCCGCCGCGATGGCGATGACCGCGAACACGGCGAGGAGCCACAGCTTGCCGCGTCCGCTGCCCTTGTTGCCGTGCCCCTCGAAGCCGCCGTCGTCGCCGCTGCCGTAGCCCGCGGGCAGGATCGGCTGGGGGATCTGCGCGGTGCCCGAGGCGTCCGCCGGGTGCGGCATGACGGTCGTCCCGGCGAAGCCGCCCGCCGGGGTCTGCCGGCCGTCGTGCGTCTCCACCGGGCCGGTGTTCCAGGTGCCGGTGTGCCCGCCCTGGTCGTAGAGCATCTGCAGGCCGTACTGGACGAGCCCGCGCATCTCCTCGGCCGTCTGGAACCGGTCGTCGGGCTCCTTGGCGAGGGAGCGCATGACCAGGCCGTCCAGCTCCGGCGGACAGGTCCCGTCGGAGACCTGCGACGGCGGCACCGGCATGTCCTGGACGTGCTGGTAGACCACCGACAGCGGGGTCTCGCCGGTGAACGGGGGCCGCAGCGCGAGGAGTTCGTACAGCAGGCAGCCGGTGGCGTACAGGTCGGAGCGGTGGTCGACGGCCTTGCCGAGCGCCTGCTCCGGAGAGAGGTACTGCGGGGTGCCCATGACCATGCCGGTCTGCGTCATCGTCGTCGACGCGCCGTGCAGGGCGCGGGCGATGCCGAAGTCCATCACCTTGACGGCACCGCTGTGGGTGATGATCACATTCGCCGGCTTGATGTCACGGTGGACGATGCCGTGCTGATGCGAGTAGGCGAGCGCCTCCAGCACACCGGAGACGATGATCAGGGCCTGCTCGGGGCCCGGCGCCTCGGCGTTCATCAGCAGATCGCGGATGGTGCGGCCCTCGACCAGCTCCATGACGATGTACGGCACGGACTGGCCGCCCACCATGTCCTCGCCGGAGTCGTACACGGCGACGATCGCGTGGTGGTTCAGGCCGGCGACCGACTGTGCCTCGCGGGTGAAACGGGCCTTGGAGACGGGGTCCTCGGCCAGGTCCGCGCGGAGCAGCTTGACCGCGACCGTCCGGCCCAGGCGGACGTCCTCGGCCGCGAACACCTCGGCCATGCCGCCCCGGCCCAGCCGGTGCGTGAGCCGGTACCGGCCGTCGCCGACGAGCCCGCCGTTGCCCCACAGCTCCGGCGCGTCTGACATGCCGCCGCCAGTCGCCTCGGGGTCGGACGGGCCCTGAGAGCGCTGCGTCTGTGCCATCAGTCCTCGCCGTCGTTTCTGCCCGCGGTGCGCGCGGTGTTGTTACGGTCTCCGTCCGCCACGCTACAGCCTCCGCGGGGGCCACCGGTTCGGAACGGCAACCGGGACCGACCCGAGACGGACCGGTCATGAAACCTCTAGCACGTGCTGTCGTGCAAATTCTGTGCGCCGGTCGTACGTCCCCTGTAACGCTTGCACGACGCTTCTTGCGCGTACGGTCACGGAACGGGCACCGAGCTTGACGTGTCAGTGCCCTCCGGCAGACTTGGCCGGGAATGACACATTCGATCAAGGCCTGTCCGCCGGCTGACGGCGCCGCACGGCCGGTGGGGGACGCGGAGAGATGAGCCAGGACGGCGCACACGGCCGGTACGCGGGGCAGGCGCTGGCCGGGGGCCGCTACCAGCTGCGCGACTTGCTGGGCGAGGGCGGCATGGCCTCCGTGCACCTCGCGTACGACGCCGTGCTGGACCGCCAGGTGGCCATCAAGACGCTCCACACCGAACTCGGCCGGGAACAGGCCTTCCGGGAACGCTTCCGCCGCGAGGCGCAGGCCGTGGCCAAGCTCACGCACACCAACATCGTCTCCGTCTTCGACACGGGCGAGGACGAGTTGAACGGCATGGCGACGCCGTACATCGTCATGGAGTACGTCGAGGGCCGGCCGCTGGGCTCCGTGCTGGAGGAGGACGTCCGGCAGTACGGCGCGATGCCCGCCGACAAGGCCCTGAAGGTCACCGCCGATGTGCTCGCGGCCCTGGAGATCAGCCATGAGAAGGGGCTGGTCCACCGCGACATCAAGCCCGGCAACGTGATGGTGACCAAGCGGGGCGTGGTCAAGGTCATGGACTTCGGCATCGCCCGCGCCATGCAGTCCGGCGTCACCTCGATGACCCAGACCGGCATGGTCGTCGGCACGCCGCAGTACCTCTCGCCCGAACAGGCCCTCGGCCGCGGCGTGGACGCCCGCTCCGACCTGTACTCGGTCGGCATCATGCTGTTCCAGCTGGTCACCGGGCGGCTGCCGTTCGACGCGGACTCGGCGCTGGCCATCGCGTACGCGCATGTGCAGGAGGAGCCGGTGGCGCCCTCCTCGGTCAACCGCGCGCTGCCGCCCGCCGTGGACGCGCTGGTCGCCCGCGCGCTGAAGAAGAACCCGAACGAGCGCTTCCCGACCGCCGAGTCCATGCGCGACGAGTGCCTGCGGGTCGCGGCCTCCTTCCAGGCGGTCCCGCCGAGCATCGTGCCGGGCGCCGGTCCGACGCAGAGCGGCTCGGGTGTCGGCTCCGCGGTGTTCCCGCCGGTCGACCAGGCGACCCCGGCCCCGCACGGGCAGGTGCAGACGCCGTACCAGCCGGCTCCGGCACCGGTCCCGAACCCGTACGGCCACCCGACGCCCGCCCCGGCCTACGGCTACCCGCAGCAGGGCGGCTACCAGACGCCTACCGTGGGCTACGGCCCGCAGGGCGCCGCCCCGGCCCAGCCGCCGTACACGATGGCGCCACAGCAGGCCGGCCGGCCCGGCGGCGGCGGCCGGAGCAGGCGGCCGGTGATCGTCGGTTCGGTAGCGGTGGCGGCCGTCGTGGCCGTCGGCCTGATCGTCGCGCTCACGCTGAGGAACACCGGCGACGACGCCAAGGGCGGCAGCGGCGGATCGAGCGCCTCCGCGTCCGCGTCCCACCGGGCGGGCTACCGCGGTCCGGACACCACCCGGCGGATCGACAAGACCAAGTGCACCGATCCGCAGGAGTCCTACAGCGACCCGGACAAGATCGAGCTGCCCGACTTCCGGTACAAGGACATCGGCTCCGTGAAGGAGTGCCTGCAGGCCGCGGGCTGGAAGTGGGACATCAAGCACGAGAACGACAACACCTGGGGCGAGGGGACCGTCCTCGACCAGTTCCCCGCCCAGGGCACCGACGTCGATCAGGACGACGTGGGCACCATCGAGCTGAGAGTGTCGACGGGCAACCCGCCGCAGTGAGCCGCCCCCGGCGGTTCCGGGTACAGGTCGGGCCCGGCGGTCGTCCGCCGGGCCCTTGGTGTGTCCGGCCGAGCCGGCGGGGCTTACAGGTACGGCCCGCCCGAGCGACCGGCCGTGTGCTGGTCGTCGCCGCCCTCGTGGCCGCTCACGCCCGGCGGGAGCGCGCGGCGCATCTGCTCCAACTGGGCCCGCGCGGCCATCTGCTGGGCGAACAGCGTCGTCTGGATCCCGTGGAACAGGCCCTCCAGCCAGCCCACCAACTGTGCCTGCGCGATCCGCAGTTCCGCGTCGCTCGGGGTGGCGTCGTCGGTGAACGGCAGGGAGAGCCGCTCCAGTTCCTCGACCAGCTCGGGGGCCAGACCGTCCTCCAGCTCCTTCACCGAGCTGGCGTGGATCTCCTTCAGTCGCACCCGGCTGGCCTCGTCGAGGGGAGCCGCCCGCACCTCCTCCAGGAGCTGCTTGATCATGCTGCCGATCCGCATGACCTTGGCCGGCTGTTCCACCTGCTCCGTCACCGGGGTCTCACGGGAGTCCTCGTGCCCGTCGCCACCACCGAGCGCCATCCCGTCCTGACCCACGACGAGGATCTGGGGATTCCCCTGCGACCGTTCGTTCCTCGGCATCTCCATGCCGCCATTCTCTCGCACGCCACCACCTCATCACCGTGGTGCCCCCTTGTGGGGCTGATCCACCGTTTAGACCCGACGGCCTAACCTGGAATGCCTTCTTTGCCATGGAATGTGAGGCTTGTTCCCGTCGGTTTTCCATCGGTCACGGCACCTGGGCACCGGGAGGTCACCGACGTGACTGCACGCCCACGACTCACGTTGCGCTGTCTCCGGCTGCTGGTCGTCCTCACGGCGACGGCCCTGCCGGCGCACGGCACGGCCATCGCGTACGGCGGTACGACCGTCCTGGCCGCGGAGCCGGACACCGCCCGCCCGTCCACCACCGGACACCGGGAGCAGGCTGGAACACGGCAGGGAATCAGGGAGGGCGCGGCCCCGGAACACGCCGCCCCGGAACGCGGACGCCCGGGCCAGGGTCCACCGCAGGAGGCGTCCTCGGACGAGACGTCCCCGGAGGAGGCGTCCCCGGACCCGGAGGAGACATCCCCGGACGAGACGTCCTCGGAGGACGCGTCCGCCGCCGTTGCGATGCCGTCCGACTCCGCCTCGGCGTCGGTCCACCCCTATCGCCCCCTCGCCTCCGTGGAGCCGTCCCGGGCGGGCAGCCGGGCCGGTGAGGGACGGATGCGGCCGGGCCGGCCGGACGGGCCGCAGATCGAGGAGGAGGGCGACGACGACCCCCCGCCCGCCACCCCCGCCGCCCAGCCGGAGGAGCCGGAGACCGCGGAGGTGCCGAGTGTCTCCCCGTCGCCCCTGGAGACCGGCCCCGATGCCACCGGTTCCCCGCAGGGGCCCGCCGCCGAGCAGGCATCCCAGCAGGGCGAGGCCCCCACGGAGCCGTTCCTGCGGATCCTCCCGCTGGGCAGCGGTCTGGTCCTCATCGGCCTGGGCCTGGGGCTGGCCCTCCTGGGCCTGCGACTGCGCAAGAGCTGACCGCCCGGACCTCGCGGCACCGCCGCGCACCGTCCCCGCTACGGCGCGACCAGCAGCACCTTGCCGATGTGGCCGCTCGCCTCCACCAGCCGGTGCGCCTCGGCCGCCTCCGGCATCGGCAGCTCGCGGTCCACGACCGGGCGGACGTGCCCGGCGGTGAGCAACGGCCACACGTGCTCGCGTACGGCGGCGACGATGGCCGCCTTCTCCTCCAGCGGGCGGGCGCGCAGCGAGGTCGCGCTGATCGCGGCCCGCTTGCTGAGCAGCGTGCCGATGTTCAGCTCGCCCTTCACACCGCCCTGCATGCCGATGATCGCGAGGCGTCCGTTGACGGCGAGCGCCTGGACATTGCGGTCCAGGTACTTCGCGCCCATGTTGTCGAGGATGACGTCGGCGCCCGCACCCCCGGTGGCCTGCTTGATCTCGGCGACGAAGTCCTGCTCGCGGTAGTTGATCAGCACGTCCGCGCCCAGTTCGGCGCACCGGCCGAGCTTCTCCTTCGTCCCGGCGGTCACCGCGACCCTGGCGCCGACGGCCTTGGCGAGCTGGATCGCCATGGTGCCGATGCCGCTGGAGCCGCCGTGCACCAGCAGCGTCTCGCCCGGACGCAGATGGGCGACCATGAACACGTTGGACCAGACCGTGCAGACGACCTCGGGCAGTGCGGCGGCGCGCGTGAGGTCGACGCCCTCGGGCGCGGGCAGCAGCTGCCCGGCCGGTACGGCGACCTTCTCGGCGTAACCGCCGCCCGCGAGCAGCGCGCACACCTGGTCGCCGACGGCCCAGCCGGAGACGCCGGGGCCGAGTGCGGCGATCCTGCCGGAGCACTCCAGGCCGGGGTAGGGGGAGGCGCCGGGAGGCGGGTTGTAGAAGCCCTGGCGCTGCAGGATGTCGGCACGGTTGACGGCGCTGGCCACCACCTCGACCAGCACCTCGCCCTCGCCGGGCACCGGATCGGGGACCTCGTCCCAGACCAGCGCCTCGGGACCACCAGGTTCGGGAATCGTGATCGCATGCATGCCGGTGACGCTACTCCCCCAGGGGCCGGTCACCCCGGCGGCAGGGGGCGGATGTCCGGGGTGACCCGCGTTTCGGGGGTGGCGCGGACGATGGTGATGAGCCGGTCCGTCAGCTGGAGCGTGCCGACGGACGGGTCGTCGTAGCCGAGCACCCGGTGTCCGCGGACGACGCTCACCACCAGGTCGTCCGTCTCGCGCAGTGTCTTGCCGACCTCGCCGCGGACCACCGGCCGTTCGACGAGGTCCAGCCCGCTGCCCTGCTGGATCAGGTCCTCCATGACCATGCCGGCCGCGGGGCTGAGCACGGACAGGCCGAGCAGGCGGCCGGCCGCGCCGGAGCTGGTGATGACGGCGTCGGCGCCGGACTGCTTGAGCAGCGGGGCGTTCTCCTCCTCGCGCACCGCCGCCACGATCTTGGCGGTCCGGTTGAGCTGGCGGGCGGTCAGCGTGACGAGGACGGAGGTGTCGTCGCGCTGCGGGGCGACGATGATCTGCCGGGCCTTGTGCACCTCGGCCCGTTTGAGCACGTCACTGCGGGTGGCGTCGCCTATGACGCCGGCGTAGCCCTCGGCGGTGGCCGCGTCGATCACCTTGGAGCTGGGGTCGACCACGACCACCTGCTCCTTCTTCAGCCCGGTCGCGCAGACGGTCTGGATGGCCGACCGTCCCTTCGTGCCGAAGCCGATGACGACGGTGTGGTCGCGCAAGGTGGACCTCCAGCGGTTCAGGCGCCATTCCTCACGGGTGCGTTCGGTGAGGACCTCCAGTGTGGTGCCGACCAGGATGATCAGGAACAGCACGCGCAGGGGCGTGATGACGAGGATGTTGGTGAGCCGGGCGCCGTCGCTGACCGGGGTGATGTCGCCGTATCCGGTGGTGGAGAGGGTGACGGTCGCGTAGTAGAACGCGTCGAGCAGATCGACGGGGCCGTCGGAGCTGTCGCGGTAGCCCTCGCGGTCGGCGTAGACGACCAGCGCGGTGGCGACCAGCACCACCAGGGCCATGATCAGCCGCTTGACGACCTGGCGGATCGGACGCTCCACCACTTTTCTCGGAAGTTGCACCCGATGGGTCACCAGATGTTCGCCCGCCTGGCGGGCGATGGCGTCATGGCCCGGCAGTTTCACGTGAAACACACCCCGATTCCGGCGGTCGCCCAGGGCAGGTCCAGCAGCTCGGCCTCCTCACCCTGTCGGGCCCCGCCCGGCGGTACGACGGCCAGCGCGTCGGCGGCGGCGATGCCCCGGAGCATGGCCGGACCGTTGTAGTGCAGCGGCATGGCGTGGTCACCGCGCAGCACCACGGGGACGAGCCGGGTGTCGTGCGGGTGCCCGTGCACCGCCTCCCTGAGCGGCAGCGTGTACGGCTCGGGGGCGGGATGGGCGGCGAGCGTCCGCAGCAGCGGTTCGGCGAGGGTGAGCAGGCCGGAGACGGCCGCGAGGGGGTTGCCGGGCAGGCCGACGAGGTGCTGGTGGTCCTTGGTGCGGGCCAGCAGCATGGGGTGGCCGGGGCGCACCTTGACCCCGTCGACGAGGAGTTCGGCGCCGACGCGTTCCAGGATCGGGTGGACGTGGTCGACCGGTCCTGCCGCGGTGCCGCCCGTGGTGACGATCAGGTCGGCGGCGGAGCGGGTGACCGCCTTCTGCAGGGCCTTGGCGTCGTCGCCGATCCGGCGTACGGCGATCACGTCGGCGCCGAGCGCGCGCAGCCAGGGCGGCAGCATGGGGCCGAGGGCGTCCCGGATCAGCCCGTCGTGCGGCAGGCCCTCGGTGAGCAACTCGTCGCCCAGGACGAGGACTTCGGCGTGGGGCCGGGGCACGACGGTGACCGTGTCGTAGCCGGCCGCCGCGGCGAGGCCCAGGACGGCGGGGGTGACCAGGGTGCCGACGGGCAGCAACTGGTCGCCGCTGCGGCACTCCTGGCCGCGCGGGCGGATGTCCTGGCCGTGGAACATCTCGCGGATGGTGTGCAGACGGCCCTGGGCGTCGATCCGGCCGTGCTCGGTGCGCAGGACGGCGGTGGTGTCGGCGGGGATGCGGGCACCGGTGGCGATGCGGACCGCCTCGCCGTCGCTGAGCGGTTCGGGCTGCGCGTGCCCGGCGAGCACGTCCTCCTCGCGCACCTGCCAGGGTCCGGGTCCGGCGACCGCCCAGCCGTCCATCGCCGAGGTGTCGAAGGAGGGCAGGTCGGTGAGCGCGTCGAGGGGCGCGGCCAGGGCCAGCCCGAGGGCGTCGCCGAGCGGCACGGAGACGGGGGCGCGGCGGGCACGGGAACGCGCCGCACGCGCGGCGGTCTCCCGCGCCTGGGGCCAGGGCGTGGCCCGGTGCCGTTCTGCGGACCGCTCACCGGTCGACCGGGCGGCCGGGGCGGTCGCCCGGCCGGCGCCGCCGTCCGTGCTGTCGTCCCGGGGCTCCCGGTGGGCATCCCTCACGAGCGCCAGAGCCTCCTCGACGTCGAGGTCGTCGGTGTCTTCGGCGGACGCCTCGGCCCGGGTGCCGGGGGCGGTCATCCGGCGTCCGGGGCGCTCGGGCCCCCGCTCCTCGCGTCCGTGGTGCCCCCACCGCTGTCTTCCTCCCAGCGCAGCGCCAGCGCCGCGGCCTTGCGCGCGGCCTCGGCGACGGCCTCGGGGCCGCCCTTGCCCTGGGCTGCGGCGTAGCCGACGAGGAAGGTGGTCAGCGGGGCGGCGGGCCGGGCCACGCCGTGCGCGGCGTCCCGGGCCAGATCGAGGAGGACGCCGGTGTCGACGTCCAGTTCGATGCCCAACTCGTCCTTGACTGCGGAGATCCATTCATCCAACACGGACCCATGCTCCCTGATGCGTGCCCTGGCCGTCGCGATGTCGTCCCAGGTGTCGCAGTCGAAGGAGGCGAGCGGGTCCGGGAAGCGGGTGAGGCGCAGGGCACCGGTCAGCCGGCGCAGCGGCAGCCCGCTGAGGCCGCCGTGCGCGGCGGCGAGAGCGGTCAGCTCCCGGCGCAGGGCGGCGGTGCGGTAGGCGGCCACGAGCGGCTGGTCTCGGCCGTCGGCGTCGGTGAGCAGCGCACCGTCGGCCTCGGTCTCCTGAAGGGCGGTCACCAGGCGTCGGACGGTGGGCTGGTCCAGAAAGGGCAGGTCGGCGGAGAGAACGACGGTGTGTCCGGCGGTGGTGAGCCGCAGGCCGGCCTCCAGCGCGGCGACCGGCCCGCCGCCGGGCGGCTCCTCACGCGCCCAGCGCACGGGGCGGGCGGTGGGCCGGGGCGTGGCCACGACGACGGTCGTCCCGGCGTCCGCGCAGGCCGCGAGCACCCGGTCGAGCAGCGCGCGGCCACCGACCCGGAGCGCCGGCTTGTCGGTCCCGCCGAGCCGCCGGGCGGCTCCGCCGGCCAGCACGACGGCGTCGTACGGCGCGGGGCTCCCGGAAGCAGGGGCCCCGGGATCGGCGGGGGCGGTGTCGGTCACCCTCCGAGTATGTCCTGCCGGTTCCTCCTTCCGAACCTGTGTCTCACAGGAAGCCGGGTCTCACAGGGTGCGCAGCAGCACCGCCGGCTGTTCCACGCAGTCCGCCACATACCGCAGGAAGCCGCCCGCCGTGCCGCCGTCACACACCCGGTGGTCGAAGGTGAGCGAGAGCTGGACGACCTGGCGGACGGCCAGCTCGCCCTCGTGCACCCACGGCTTGGGGACGATGCGGCCGACGCCGAGCATGGCCGCCTCGGGGTGGTTGATGATCGGGGTGGAGCCGTCGACGCCGAAGACGCCGTAGTTGTTCAGCGTGAAGGTCCCGCCGGTGAGTTCCCCGGGGGTCAGCGTCCCGGTGCGGGCCGCCTCGGTCAGCCGGGCGAACTCGGCGGTCAGCGACTCGGCGTCACGCGCGTGGGCGTCCCGGACGACCGGCACGACCAGGCCGCGTTCCGTCTGCGCGGCGAACCCGAGGTGGACCTGGTCGAGCCGGACCACCTCGCGGGCCTCGGTGTCGACGAAGGAGTTCAGCTCGGGGAAACGGGCGAGGCCGGCCGTGCAGATGCGGGCGAGCAGCGCGAGGAGGGAGATCTTCGGGCCTCCGGCCGCGTTCATCGCGGCGCGTGCGCGCACGAGTTCCGTCGCGTCGGCGTCGACCCAGCAGGTCGCGTCCGGGATCTCCCGGCGGCTGCGGGAGAGCTTGTCGGCGACGGCACCGCGCACGCCCTTGAGCGGGATCCGGGTCCCGCCGCCCTGCGCGACGGCCGCCACGGGGGTCCGTACGGCCGGCTCCTCGGCCGTACGGACCGGTGCGGCCCCGGCCCGCAGCGCGTTCTCCACGTCAGCGCGCAGGATGAGCCCGTCCGGCCCCGACCCGGCCAGCCGCCGCAGATCGACGCCGTTGTCCCGGGCGAGCTTGCGCACGAGGGGGGAGATCACGGGGACCGGGCCCTCGGTGTGCGTAGTGGGTGCGGCGGTGGGCGTGGCTGCGGAGGCGGGTGTCTGTGCCACCGCCGGTGCGGCCACGCGCGCGGGGGCGTGAGCGTCGGCCCGGGCGGTCCCGTGCCGGGCGGCCTGCCCGTTGCCCGGGGCTCCGGTCGGCGCCGCCTGCCCGATGCCGTCGGCCGCGCGCCGGACGCTGTGTCCGTCGGCCGCACCCGTGCCCGCCCGTACCCGGCGCCGGCGTGCCGCCGGGGCCTGGGTGCCGTAGCCCACCAGGACGTTACCGGAACCCTCCGGCTCCGGTTCCCGTTCGCCCACGGCCACCGTCAGCAGCGGGGCGCCGACGGGCAGTTCGGTGCCCTCCTCGCCGTAGCGGGCGGTGACCACGCCGCCGTACGGGCAGGGCACCTCGACCATCGCCTTGGCCGTCTCGACCTCGACCACCGGCTGGTCGACGGCGACCACGTCACCGACCTGGACCAGCCAGCGGACGATCTCCGCCTCGGTGAGTCCTTCACCGAGGTCGGGAAGCTTGAACTCCAGCACTTGAGCCATCAGCCCTCGGCCTCCCACTGCAGCCGGGCCACGGCGTCCAGGATGCGGTCGACGCCGGGCAGGTGGTGCCGCTCCAGCATGGGCGGCGGGTACGGGATGTCGAACCCGGCCACGCGCAGCACCGGCGCCTCCAGGTGGTGGAAGCAGCGCTCGGTGACGCGGGCCGCGATCTCGCCACCCGGACCGCCGAACCCCGTGGACTCGTGGACGACGACGGCGCGGCCGGTGCGCCGGACGGACGCGCAGACCGTCTCGTCGTCGAACGGCACCAGGGAGCGCAGGTCGACGACCTCCAGGTCCCAGCCCTCGGCCTGGGCGGCTTCGGCGGCCTCCAGACAGACCGGCAGCGAGGGGCCGTAGGTGATGAGCGTGGCGCTGCGGCCGGTCCGGCGGACCACGGCCCGGCCGATGGGCTCGACGTCCGTCGGCTGCTCGGGGTTCCAGCTGTCCTTCGACCAGTACAGCCGCTTGGGTTCCAGGAAGACGACCGGGTCGTCGGAGGCGATGGCCTGGCGCAGCAGCCCGTAGGCGTCCGCGACGGTGGCGGGGGTGACGACATGGAGCCCGGGCGTCGCCATGTAGTAGGCCTCGGAGGAGTCGCTGTGGTGCTCGACGCCGCCGATGCCGCCGCCGTAGGGGATGCGGACGGTGATCGGCAGGGGCATCCTGCCGCGCGTGCGGTTGCGCATCCGGGACACATGGCTGATCAGCTGCTCGAACGCCGGGTACGCGAAGGCGTCGAACTGCATCTCCACGACGGGCCTGAGGCCGTACATGGCCATGCCGACGGCGGTGCCGAGGATGCCGGCCTCGGCGAGGGGGGTGTCGGTGCAGCGGTCCTCGCCGAACTCCTTGGCGAGCCCGTCGGTGACGCGGAAGACCCCACCGAGGGTGCCGACGTCCTCGCCCATGACGTGCACGGTCGGGTCGGCGGCCATCGCGTCGCGCATCGCGCGCGTGAGGGCCTGCGCCATGGTGGCGGGCTTGACGGCGACGGTGGTCATCGGGCGCCGCCTTCCCGGGCGCCGGGCTCGCCGTGCTGCTCCTGTTCGGCCTCCAGCTCGGCCCGCAGCAGGGCGCGCTGCTCGCGCAGTTGCGCGGTGGTCTCGGCGTAGACGTGGTCGAAGAGGTTCATGGGGTCGAGTCCGGGGTCCCGGTTCATGCGTTCCCGCAAAGCGGCGGCCATCGTCTCGGCGTCCTGGCGGGCCGCCTCGATGCCGGCGTCGTCCAGCAGTCCGCGCGTGGTCAGTTCGCGTTCCAGCAGCTCGATGGGGTCGTGGGCGCGCCACGCCGCGACCTCGGCCTCGCCCCGGTAGCGGGTGGCGTCGTCGGCGTTGGTGTGGGCGTCGACGCGGTACGTCACCGCTTCCACCAGGGTCGGGCCGCCGCCCGCGCGCGCGTGCCGTACGGCGTCGCTGAGGACCTCGTGCACGGCCGCGGCGTCGTTGCCGTCGACCAGCCGGCCCGGCATGCCGTACCCGACGGCCTTGTGGGCCAGGGAGGGCGCGGCGGTCTGCTTGGCGAGCGGGACGGAGATGGCGAAGCCGTTGTTCTGCACCAGGAAGACGACCGGTGCCTGCCAGACGGCGGCGAAGTTCAGCGCCTCGTGGAAGTCGCCCTCGCTGGTGCCGCCGTCGCCGACCATGGCCAGCGCGACCACGTCGTCTCCCTTGAGGCGGGCGGCGTGGGCGAGGCCGACGGCGTGCGGCAGCTGGGTGGCGAGCGGGGTGCTGAGCGGGGCCACCCGGTGGGCGTAGGGGTCGTAGCCGCTGTGCCAGTCGCCGCGCAGCAGGGTGAGGGCCTCTGCGGGGTCCACGCCCCGGGCGACGACGGCGAGCGTGTCGCGGTAGCTGGGGAAGAGCCAGTCGCGCTCCTCCAGGGCGAGGGCGGCGGCGATCTCGCAGGCCTCCTGGCCGGTGCTGGACGGGTAGACGGCGAGCCGGCCCTGCTTGGTGAGGGCGGTGGCCTGCGTGTTGTACCGGCGCCCGCGCACCAGCTGCGCGTACAGCCGGCGCAGCAGGTCGGGGTCGGCCTTGCCGGCCGTCTCGGTGCCGAGGACGCGGTAGGGCTCGGCGTCGGGCAGCAGCGGCGCGGGGTCCATACGGGGCTGCCAGGCGGGCGGCGGCGATGGCCGGTACGCGCCCCGCTGCTCCAGAACCGTCATGACGGCACCTCCTCGTGGGAGTGGCTACGGGAGGCGCGTCGCCTGTGACCCGCCTCACCAACCGATTGTTCGGTCGTCGGCACATTTTGGCTACAGGTGCCTTCAGGCTGTGGACAAACGGTTCTCCACAGCCTGGAATGACCGCAGGACGTCCACGGCGAGGAAGCGGGGGGACATGGGAGCTGAACAAATGGCTGGCGGGCCGCCGGACGGCACCGCGCCGCCGCCGCGCCCCCTGGACGCCATCGACCAGGACATCCTGAAGATCCTCCAGGCGGACGGCCGGGCCTCGATACGGTCGGTCGCCGAGCGCGTCCACGTCTCGCGCGCCAACGCCTACGCGCGCATCAACCGGCTCGTCGAGGACGGGGTGATCCGGGGGTTCAGCGCGCGCGTGGACCATGAACGGGCGGGTCACGGCACATCGGCGTACATCACACTGAAGATCGTCCAGAACAGCTGGCGCACGGTGCGCGAGCAGCTCAGGCAACTGCCCGGCGCCTCCCACATCGCCCTGGTGGGCGGCGACTTCGATGTGCTGCTGCTGGTGCACACGCCCGACAACCGGGCGCTGCGCGAGCTGGTGCTGACCCGGCTCCAGGCGATCCCCGAGGTGCTCAGCACCCGCACGCTGCTGGTGTTCGAGGAGGAGGACCTGGAGCCGGACGGCTGAGGTCAGTCCTGGCGCAGCCCCGAGAAGACCAGCCGGACGACGGCGTCGGCCACCTCCCGGTCGCTCGCGCCCCGCGCGTCCGGCCGGTACCACTCCACGATCGAGTTGATCATCCCGAAGACCAGCCGGGTGACCAGGCGGACCTCCACGTCGCCGCGTACGTCCCCGTCGGCCGCCGCCGCCTTCAGCAGCTCGGCGACCCGGTGGTCGAAGTCGCGGCGCCGCTCCAGCGCCCAGCGCTCGGTCTCGGTGTTGCCGCGCACGCGCAGCAGCAGCGTCACATAGGGCAGCTCTGCTATGAGCACCTCGACCATGCGGCGCACGACGTGCTCCAGCCGTTCGGCCGGACGCCCCACGCGCGCGTGCTCCTCGTCCAGGATGGCGAACAGGCCGTCCAGGGCGCGGCTGACGGCCCGGCGCAGCAGCTCCTCCTTGCCGCTGACGTGGTGGTAGATCGACGACTTGGAGATGCCGGCCGCCTTGGACAGGTGCTCCATGGAGGTGCCGTCGTAGCCGCGCTCGTTGAAGACGCGGACGGCGACGGAGAGCAGCGTCTCGGGGGTGTAGGTGTCGCGCTTGGCCGTGGTCATGAGGTGCCCTCCCGCTTGTCGGTGGCATACGCGTGGCGGTACAGCGCGAGGGAGGGCGCGTAGCGTCCGCTGGGGTCGCGCTCGTGCATCTCGTCCAGGACGTCGAAGGCGAAGTCGCGGCCGAGCCTGCGGTCCCACTCGAAGGGGCCGAGCGGGTAGTTGACGCCCAGGCGCATCGCGGTGTCGATGTCCTCCTCGGTGGCCACGCCCTTGGCGACGGCGTCGTGGGCGAGGTCGATGATCCGGGCCACCGTGCGGGCGACGATCATGCCGGGTACGTCGCCGATGACGCTGACGTCCTTGCCGAGCGCCTGGAACAGGCCGGTTGCCTCGGCGAGGGTCTGCGGCGAGGTGTCCTGGGCGGCGGACAGGGCGATGCGGGTGGCCGTGCGGTAGTCCAGGGCGAGGTCGAAGTAGACGACGTCCCGGAACTCGGCGGAGGTCTGGCCGTCGGCGAGGACGAGCTGGCCGCCGCTGGGCAGCACCAGTCGGGTGCCGTGGTCCTCGTCCTCCTCGCGGACCCGGATGCCCGCCTCGCGGATCATGGTCAGCAGTTCGGCGGCCGGCCCGAGACCGCCCTCGGCGACGACGTGGGCGGGCGGCTGCTCCTTGTCGGCGGTGTGCGGCTCGGGCCGCTCGGCTCCCTCGGCGTAGTCGTACCAACCGCGCCCGCTCTTGCGGCCGAGCCGGCCGGACTCCACCAGCCGGCGCTGGGCCAGGGAGGGGGTGAAGCGCACGTCCTGGAAGAAGGACTGCCACACCGAGTGGGTGACGGACTCGTTGACGTCCTGGCCGATCAGGTCGGTCAGCTCGAACGCGCCCATCTTGAAGCCGCCCGACTCGCGCAGGACCGCGTCGATGGTCGCGGGGTCGGCGGCCTGGGCCTCGTACACGGCGAACGCCTCTGCGTAGAACGGCCTGGCGATGCGGTTGACGATGAAGCCGGGGGTGTCCGCGCAGGCCACCGGGGTCTTGCCCCAGGCGCGGGCGGTCTCGTACGCGCGCGTGGCCGACGTGACGTCGGTGGCGAACCCGGAGACCACCTCGACCAGCGGCAGCAGCGGCGCCGGGTTGAAGAAGTGCAGGCCGACGAAGCGCCCGGGGTGGCGCAGGGCGCCGCCGATGGCCGTCACCGACAGTGAGGAGGTGTTGGTGGCGAGCAGGCAGTCCTCGGCGACGATCTCCTCCAGCTCGCCGAAGAGCCGCTGCTTGACGTCCAGCCGCTCCAGGACGGCCTCCACGACCAGCCCGCAGCCGGCCAGTTCCGCGAGGCTGTCCGCGGGCTTCAGGCGGGCGCGGGCCGCGTCGCGGTCGGCTTCCGTGAGCCGGTCCTTGGCCACGAGCCGGTCGAGGCGGGCGCCGATCGCTTCGGCCGCGTCCCGGGCCCGGCCGGGTGCGGCGTCGTAGAGCCGCACGGGGTGCCCGGCGACGAGCGCGACCTGGGCGATTCCCTGGCCCATGGTGCCGGTTCCGACGACGGCCACGGGGCTGCTGAGGTCGAGTGCTGTCATGTGCGCGATCCTCCCGCACGGGGTTTTCCACAGATGCGGCGGGACCCCCTTGTACCGACCGATCGTTCGGTTACTCTAGCTCTGACCGTCCTATCCCGCTGCTCTTTCTGCCAGGTCCGAACTCGACGACGAGTTCTCCAGACGAGGAGTTGGTCCCGCATGGCCGCCGAACTGACCGCGCCCGAGCTGATCGAAAAGCACCGGCCGACGCTCGACCAGGCCCTGGAGGCCATCCGCACCCGCGCGTACTGGTCCCCCCACCCCGAACATCCCAAGGCCTACGGCGAGAACGGCAGCCTGGACGCCGCGGCGGGCAAGGCCGCCTTCGACGCCGTGCTGGGGACCCGCCTCGACCTCGGCCAGCCCGGCACGGACGACTGGGTGGGCGGCGAGGTCTCGCCGTACGGCATCGAGCTGGGCGTGACGTACCCGCACGCGGACGTCGACGTGCTGCTCCCGGCCATGCGGGCCGGGCAGCGGGCCTGGCGGGACGCGGGCCCGGAGGTCCGGGCGGTGGTCTGTCTGGAGATCCTCAAGCGGATCAGCGACCGGACGCACGAGTTCGCGCACGCCGTCATGCACACCAGCGGGCAGGCCTTCATGATGGCGTTCCAGGCGGGCGGCCCGCACGCCCAGGACCGCGGCCTGGAGGCGGTGGCGTACGCGTACGCGGAGCAGGTCCGCACCCCGGAAACGGCGGAGTGGACCAAGCCGCAGGGCAAGCGCGACCCGCTGGCCCTCACCAAGCGGTTCACCGCGGTCCCGCGCGGCATCGGCCTGGTCATCGGCTGCAACACCTTCCCGACCTGGAACGGCTACCCGGGCCTGTTCGCCTCCCTGGCCACCGGAAACGCCGTCCTGGTCAAGCCGCACCCGCGCGCGGTGCTGCCGCTCGCGCTGACCGTCCGGGTCGCCCGGGAGGTGCTCGCCGGGGCGGGCTTCGACCCGAACCTGGTGGCGCTGGCCGCCGAGCGCCCCGGCGAGGGCATCGCCAAGACCCTCGCCACCCGCCCCGAGATCAAGATCATCGACTACACCGGGTCGACGTCCTTCGGCGACTGGCTGGAAGCCAACGCCCGCCAGGCGCAGGTCTACACGGAGAAGGCCGGCGTCAACACGGTGCTCGTGCACTCCACGGACGACTACAAGGGCATGCTGTCCAACCTGGCGTTCTCGCTGTCCCTGTACAGCGGCCAGATGTGCACCACCCCGCAGAACCTGCTCATCCCCCGCGACGGCATCACCACCGACCAGGGCCCCAAGACGTTCGACGAGGTCACCGCCGACCTCGCCCGCGCGGTCGACGGCCTGCTCGGCGACGACGCGCGGGCGAACGCGCTGCTGGGCGCGATCGTCAACCCGGACGTCAAGGCCCGCCTGGAGGCCGCGGCCGGCCTCGGCGAGGTCGCCCTCGCCTCCCGCGAGGTCACCCACCCGGAGTTCCCGGGCGCGGTGGTCCGCACCCCGGTCATCGTCAAGCTGGACGGCGCCAAGCCGGACGACGAGGCCGCGTACATGAGCGAGTGCTTCGGCCCGGTCTCCTTCGCCGTCGCCGTCGACTCGGTGACGGACGCGGTGGAGCTGCTGCGCCGCACGGTCCGCGAGAAGGGCGCGATGACGGTCGGCGCGTACACCACCGACGCCGGGACCGAGCGCGCCGTCGAGGAGGTCTGCCTGGAGGAGGCGGCCCAGCTCTCCCTCAACCTGACCGGCGGGGTCTACGTCAACCAGACGGCCGCGTTCTCCGACTTCCACGGCTCGGGCGGCAACCCGGCGGCCAACGCGGCCCTCACCGACGGCGCGTTCGTCGCCAACCGCTTCCGGGTGGTGGAGGTGCGCCGGGAGGCCTAGGCCGTGGGCGCCGCGCCGGTCGCGCTCCAGTGGTACAGCGTCATCGCGACACTGGTGGCCAGGTTGTAGCTGGAGACCTGGGGGCGCATCGGGAGGCGCAGCAGATGGTCGGCCCGGGCGCGCAGTTCCGGCGACAGGCCGGAGCGTTCCGAACCGAAGGCCAGCACGGCGTCGTCGGGCAGCTTCGTGCCGCGGATGTCCTCGCCCTCCGGGTCGAGGGCGAACAGCGGCCCGGCGGGCAGCTCGTCGGCGCCGAGGCGCTCGACGGTGGTCGCGAAGTGCAGGCCCGCGCCGCCGCGCACCACCGTGGGATGCCAGGGGTCGAGCGTGCCCGTGGTGACCACGCCGGTCGCCCCGAAACCGGCGGCCAGCCGGATCACGGCACCCGCGTTGCCCAGGTTGCGGGGATGGTCCAGGACCACGACGGGCGCGGTGCGGGGCGTACGGGCGAGCGCGCGCAGGCCGGCCTCACGGGACGGCCGTACCGCGAGGGCGGCCACGCCGGTCGGATGGGGGCGCGGGACGAGGGAGGCGTACGCCTGGCCGGGCACCTCCACGAGGAGGACGTCCAGCGTGTCGCGTACGTCCCCGGCCAGCTCGTCGGCGAGAGCGAGGGCGGCCCGCCGGTCGGTGGTGACCGCGACCGGCACCTCGGCCCCGAAGCGCAGCGCGTGCTTCAGGGCGTGGAAGCCGTCGAGCAGCACGGCGGTGTCCGCGTGCTCGCGCCAGCGGCTCAGCGGGTCGCTCATGCGGTGAACCCTACGCGGTCCGCCGTGCTTTCCTCCGGGGAGCGCGGCGCGGGGACCGAACGGCCATCGCTCGGGGAGAGCCGGCCCCGCGCGCGTGCCGCCAGGTCGCCCAGCCGGCGCAGGAAGGACGTCGGCAGGAACACCGCGTCTGCGGTGATCATCGCCAGCGAGAAGAACGGCAGTCCGAGGACGACCGCGATCACCGCGTGCTCGGTCATCATCAGCACCAGCAGGACGTTCTTGACCCGCCGGTTGAACAGGGTGAACGGGAAGGCGACCTGCACCATGACGGTCCCGTAGGCCACGATCATCATGATCGTGCCGCTGGACGACATGAGGTCGGCGAGGCCGGGCCAGGGCGAGAAGTAGTCCAGGTGGAGCGGGTAGTAGACGGCGGTGCCGTCCTGCCAGCGCGAGCCCTGGACCTTGTACCAGCCGGCCGTGGCGTAGATCAGACAGGCCTCCGCCATGATCACGACCAGGGCGCCGTTGTGCAGGATGTTGGCGACGACGTCCAGCAGCAACCGCGGCTGCTGCCAGGCCTCCCGGCGTCCGACGGCCCACCACAGGCCGAGCCCCGCCCACGCCGTCCACAGCAGCACCGTGATCAGCCAGTCGTTGTCGAACCGGCCGGTCAGCGTCGCCGTGCCCAGCGCCAGGCCGAGCACCGCCCACAGCACCGGCCCCACCCGGTCGGCCGGCGCCCGCTCGCCCCGCGCGCGTGCCGCCGCGCCGTGGGCCGCGCGCCGCGCGTCGAGGGACCACACCTGTCCGCAGCGCGTGAACACCAGGTAGATGGCCATCAGGTGCAGGACGTTGTCACCGCCGTCACCGACGAACACGCTGCGGTTCTGCAGCGACAGCACGCCCACCATGAAGAGCACGGACGCGGTCCGGGTGCGCCAGCCGAGCACCAGGGCCGCGCTGGCGAGGATGGCCAGCGTGTAACAGCACTCGAACCAGAGCTGTCCGTCCGACCACAGCAGCGCCGTGAAGGCGTCGTTGGCGGCGGTCAGCCGCTGGGCGAGGTTCCAGCCCCACGGTCCGGAGGGGCCGTACAGCTCCTGGCGGTGGGGGAACTCGCGCAGCAGGAACAGCAGCCAGGTCCCGGCGAAGCCGATCCGGATCACGGCGCTCTGGTACGGCCCGAGGGCCGCCTCGGTGACCCGGGCGATACCGCGCGACAGCGTCAGGGAGAGACGGTTCACCGCACACCTCCCGCGGCCTCGTCGGCGGTCACGGACCACCAGGGAAGCAGCCGGTAGACCGGCTTGTCGGACACCCGCTCACGGCTCCATGGCGGCGGCTGCACATTGGTGGTGCTGGAACGGACCTGCACGCGCTGTATCACGCCTTCCCGGCTCGTCGGATCGTCCCGGTACAGGCGCATCACCACGATCCGGCGCAGGTACTGCTCGGACAGGGAGCCGCGCAGGCCGACGGGACGGTTGTCGGCGGCGTGCGTGGCGGAGAAGAAGTCCCAGGCCCGGCGCAGCTCGTTCTGCTGGGCGTGGCTGGGCGCCACGTTGCCGTCGATGGCGGCGCCGTCCTGGGCGGACAGGTCGGTCCACCCGGTGGTGCGCAGGCCGCCGTCCCGCATCCGCACCTCGGCGCGGACCTGTACGGCGATGTTCTGCTGCAGCGGGTTCGGGGCGAACAGCTTCCAGTTCTGCTCGAACTCCGGATACACCCACTCCTCTATCGCCTTGCCGTGCTGCTTCGTCACGGTGTTCGAGGGCGCGAGGCTGAGGAAGACCATCAGCAGGTGCACACAGGCGCCCACGGCGACGACGGCGAGCGCCAGCGCGGCACCGACCTGGTAGCCGGGGGAGAGCGCGGCGACGCCGGTGCGGGGCCGGGGCGCGCCAACGGGCGGCGGGGGCGGCGGCGGCTGCGCGGGTTGTTCCGGGAGACGCGTCCCGGACGGGCCCTGCGGGCCCCGCGGGTCCTCGTCGTACGCGTCCATTCCGTCCCGTCCCCCGTTTCGGCTCATGTGGCTGGTCAGTCGTTCGGCCCGCGCGGTCGTGCGGCCAGGTCGTCCGGCCCAGCGGTCGGCTGAGCGCGGCGGCGCGGGAGCGCGACGCCGGGCACCGGCGTCACATGGTGCACGAGAGCCACGTTCGGCGCTCGCACGGAACGGTACTCAGCCCCGGGCCCCGGGCGCAGCCCCGGGTACGGGCCGGCCAGGTGGTCCTCGCCACGCGGTACGGCCCCTGACGCGGACCGCGGGTACGACCTGCCGTGCCTTGTCCGCCCTTGTCCACAGGCTGTGGGCGCAGTTTTCCACAGCGGTTGACACCCATCGCGGCCCGGCACACCATGGACTACGCATGGACCGAACGATCGGTCGGGACACTGGCCGGGACGTATCGACCGGACAGAGTTCACCGCAGAGCCCGAGGTCAGGGGGATCGCATGGCCACAGCAGCCGCGCAGCGCACGGCCCGCACCGAGGCGGACGGCGCGCCGGACAGCGTCGACACCACGGCCTACCAGCGCGACTTCGACGCGGCCGTGGCCGCCGACGAACGCATCGAACCACGCGACTGGATGCCCGACGCCTACCGCGCGACCCTCGTCCGGCAGATCGCCCAGCACGCCCACTCCGAGATCATCGGCATGCAGCCGGAGGCCAACTGGATCACCCGCGCGCCCTCCCTGCGCCGCAAGGCGATCCTGATGGCCAAGGTCCAGGACGAGGCCGGCCACGGCCTGTACCTGTACAGCGCGGCGGAGACCCTCGGCACCAGCCGGGACGAGCTGCTCGACAAACTGCACAGCGGCCGCCAGAAGTACTCCTCGATCTTCAACTACCCCACCCTGACCTGGGCCGACGTCGGCGCGATCGGCTGGCTGGTGGACGGCGCCGCGATCACCAACCAGGTCCCCCTGTGCCGCTGCTCCTACGGCCCGTACGCCCGCGCGATGGTGCGGATCTGCAAGGAGGAGTCCTTCCACCAGCGCCAGGGCTACGAGCTGCTGCTGGCCCTCAGCAAGGGCACGCCCGAGCAGCACGCCATGGCCCAGGACGCCGTGGACCGCTGGTGGTGGCCGTCGCTGATGATGTTCGGCCCGCCCGACGACGCGTCCCAGCACTCCGCGCAGTCGATGGAGTGGAAGATCAAGCGCCACTCCAACGACGAGCTGCGCCAGCGCTTCGTGGACATCTGCGTCCCGCAGGCCGAGTCCCTCGGCCTCACCCTCCCCGATCCGGAGCTGCGGTGGAACGAGGAGCGGGGGCACTACGACTTCGGTCCGATCGACTGGACGGAGTTCTGGGAGGTCCTCAAGGGCAACGGCCCCTGCAACGAACAGCGGATCACCCAGCGCAGGCGCGCCCACGACGAGGGCGCGTGGGTACGGGAAGCGGCCGCGGCCTACGCGGCCAAGCACACCGGCGGCACCGGTGAGACAGGAGCGACGCGAGCATGAGCACCACCGACTGGCCCCTGTGGGAGGTCTTCGTGCGCTCCCGGCGCGGCCTCTCCCACACCCACGCCGGCAGCCTGCACGCGCCCGACGCCGAGCTGGCCCTGCGCAACGCCCGCGATCTGTACACCCGGCGCGGCGAGGGCGTCTCCATCTGGGTCGTCCCGGCCGCCGCGATCACCGCGTCCTCGCCGGACGAGAAGGACCCGTTCTTCGAGCCGGCCGCCGACAAGCCCTACCGGCACCCGACCTTCTACGAGATCCCGGAAGGGGTGAAGCACCTGTGACCGCCACCGGCCCCGCGGCCCGCCCCGCCACCGGCTCCCCCGTCCCCGTGACCGCCGCGCTCGCCCTCGGCGACGACGCCCTGGTGCTCTCCCACCGCCTGGGGGAGTGGGCCGGGCACGCCCCCGTCCTGGAGGAGGAGGTCGCCCTCGCCAACATCGCCCTGGACCTGCTCGGCCAGGCCCGGGTGCTGCTGTCCCTGGCCGGCGACGAGGACGAACTGGCCTATCTGCGCGAGGAACGCGCCTTCCGCAACCTCCAGTTGGTCGAGCAGCCGAACGGCGACTTCGCGCACACCATCGCCCGCCAGCTGTACTTCTCCACCTACCAGCAGCTGCTCTACACCGAACTCGCCGCAGGCGACGGCCCCTTCGCACCGCTGGCCGCGAAGGCGGTGAAGGAGGTGGCCTACCACCGCGACCACGCCGAGCAGTGGACGCTGCGGCTCGGCGACGGCACCGGGACCAGCCACGAGCGGATGCGGCGGGCCTGCGACGCGCTGTGGCGGTTCACGGGCGAGATGTTCCAGCCGGTGGAGGGCCTGAGCGCCGACTGGGCCCGCCTGGAGCAGCGCTGGCTGGAGTCCGTCACCGATGTGCTCGGCCGGGCCACCCTCCCGGTCCCGGACGGTCCGCGCACCGGAGCCTGGTCGGCGGGCGCCGGCCGGCAGGGCCTGCACACCGAGCCGTTCGGCCGGATGCTCGCCGAGATGCAGCACCTGCACCGCAGCCACCCGGGGGCGTCATGGTGACCGCCACCGCCCTGGAGGAGCGGCTGCTGGAGCTGGCCGGCGCGGTCCCCGACCCCGAGCTGCCCGTACTCACGCTGCGCGAGCTGGGCGTGCTCCGCGCGGTGCGCGTCCACGGCGGCGACGCGGTGGAGGTCGACCTGACCCCCACCTACACCGGCTGCCCGGCCATCGAGGCGATGAGCCTCGACATCGAGCGGGTGCTGCGCGCCCACGGCATGCGCGAGGTCACCGTCCGCACGGTGCTCAGCCCCGCCTGGTCCACCGACGACATCACCCCCGAAGGGCGCGAGAGACTCCGGGAGTTCGGCATCGCCCCGCCACGCGTGCGCCACGGCGACGGCCCGGTGCCGCTGACCCTCGGCCCGACCCGCACGCACGCCACACCAGGCACGCACGCCACGGACACCGCGACCGAACCGGTCCGCTGCCCGCACTGCGGATCGGCCGACACCGAACTGCTGAGCCGGTTCTCCTCCACCGCGTGCAAGGCACTGCGCCGCTGTCTGGCCTGCCGTGAACCGTTCGACCACTTCAAGGAGTTGTGATGGCCCGCTTCCACCCGCTCCCGGTGGCCGCGGTCGACCGGATCACCGACGACTCCGTCGCCGTCACCTTCTCCGTCCCGCCCGAGCTGCGCGAGGAGTACCGGCACGCGCCCGGCCAGCATCTCGCGCTGCGCCGCCGGGTCGACGGCACGGAGATCCGGCGCACCTACTCGATCTGCTCCCCCGCCCCCGATCCGGCCGGCGACGGCCCGGACAGCCTGCGGGTGGGGGTGCGGCTGGTCGAGGGCGGGGCCTTCTCGGCGTACGCGCTGAAGGAGATCAACGTCGGGGACGAGCTGGAGGTGATGACCCCGGCGGGCCGCTTCACACTGGAACCGGCGCCCGGCCTGTACGCGGCTGTCGTCGGCGGCAGCGGCATCACCCCGGTGCTGTCCATCGTCGCCACACTGCTGGCGCGCGAGCCGGCGGCCCGGTTCTGTCTGATACGCAGCGACCGTACGGCCGCCTCGACGATGTTCCTGGAGGAGGTCGCCGATCTGAAGGACCGCTACCCGGAGCGGCTTCAGCTGGTGACCGTGCTCTCCCGGGAGGAACAGCAGGCGGGTCTGCCGTCCGGCCGGCTCGACCGGGAGCGGCTCACCGGGCTGCTGCCCGCGCTGCTGCCGGTGGACGAGGTGGCGGGCTGGTTCCTGTGCGGGCCGTACGGGCTGGTGCGGGGCGCGGAGCAGGCGCTGCGCGAGCTGGGAGTGACCCGGGACCGGATCCACCAGGAGATCTTCCACGTGGACGCGGGCTCGGCCCCGGCGGCCACGGCTCCGGCGCCCGCGCACAGCACCGTCACCGCGCGGCTCGACGGTCGCGGCGGCACCTGGCCGGTGCGGGAAGGCGAGTCGCTGCTGGAGACGGTGCTGCGCAACCGGCCCGACGCGCCCTACGCCTGCAAGGGCGGGGTGTGCGGGACGTGCCGGGCCTTCCTGGTCGCGGGCGAGGTGCGCATGGACCGCAACTTCGCGCTGGAGACGGAGGAGACGGAGGCCGGGTATGTGCTGGCCTGCCAGTCGCATCCGCTGACGGAAAGGGTGGAGCTGGACTTCGACCGCTGAGGCACGCAGGACCGTTCCCTTCTCCTAGAACCTGTTCTATCTTGACGGATCGTCAGACGGTCGGCCTGTAAGACGGCCGGCCCGTCAGACGGTCGGTTCTTCGCACGGTCGCACGGTCGCACCTTCAGACCGTCAGACGTCGGACCGTCGGACGACCGGATGACCGGATCACCGGACCCGCCAGGAGGACAGGCCGTGGACTTCACCTTCAGCGAGGAGCAGCGGGCGGCGGCCGAGGCGGCACGCGGGGTGTTCGCCGGGGTCGCGCCGGACGCGGTGCCCAGTCCGGCGCTCACCACCGGCGCCGTGGCCGAGGGCTTCGACCGGGCGCTGTGGTCCCGGCTCGCCGACGCGGACCTGCTGAGCCTGCTGCTGGCCGAGACGCACGGCGGAGCGGGCCTGGACGCCATCGCGCTGTGCCTGGTGCTGCGCGAGGCCGGCCGGGTGCTCGCCCGGGTGCCACTGCTGGAGCACTGCGCCGCCGCGGCGGCCGTGCAGGCCTACGGCGGTCCGGAGCTCGCGGACCGGCTGCCGGCCCCGGCGGGCCGGGGGGAGCTGGTGCTGACCGTCGCGGCACAGGGCCGTACCGGACACGATCCGGCCGAGCTGGCCGTCACCGCACGGCGGGAGGGGCGGGCCTGGCTGCTGGACGGGGTGCAGACGGCGGTGCCATGGGCGTTCGACGCGGACCTGGTCGTCGTACCGGCGCACGTCGAGGGCGCGGCCGGCGACCGGACCGTGCTGGCGCTGGTGCCGCGCGAGGCGGCCGGGCTGGTGCTCGCCGAGCAGGTCTCCACCAGCGGTGAGCGGCTCGCCGAGCTGCGGCTGCGGTCCGTGCGGGTCGAGCCGGGTGAGGTGATCGAGGCCGACGGCGCCTGGGAGTGGCTGCACGGGCTGCTGGTGACGGGCACGTGTGCGCTGGCGCTCGGGCTGGGCGAGCGGGTGCTGCGGATGACCGGTGAGTACACGGGCAAGCGGGAGCAGTTCGGGTATCCGATCGCCACGTTCCAGGCGGTGGCCGTGCAGGCCGCGGACCGGTACATCGACCTGCGTGCCATGGAGGCCACCCTGTGGCAGGCCGCGTGGCGGTTCGCGTCCGGGGCGCCGGGGGCGCTGCCCGCCGCCGGGGACATCGCCGTGGCGAAGATCTGGGCGGCGGAGGGGGTACGGCGGGTGGTGCAGACGGCACAGCATCTGCACGGCGGGTTCGGCGCGGACACCGACTACCCGCTGCACCGCTATCACGCCTGGGCCAAGCACCTGGAGCTGGCGCTCGGCCCGGCGGCGGCGTACGAGGAGAGGCTGGGCGACCTGCTGGCCACCCATCCCCTCGGCTGACCGGCACCGGGGGCCGGTCAGCCGAGAGCCGGGGGCCGGCAAGCCCCGGGGCTAGGCCCTGTCGTCAAACTCCCGTCTGCCGCGCTCCGGGCGGACGACGGGAGTTTGACGACAGGACCTAGAGGACGAAGCCCGGCTTGCCGTCGTCGGTGACGACCGGGCGGCCGGCGGCCTGCCAGTGCTGCATGCCGCCGTCGACGTTCACCGCGTCGACGCCCTGCTGGACCAGGTACATGGCGACCTGGGCGGAGCGGGCGCCCGAGCGGCAGATGACGTGGACGCGTCCGTCCTGCGGGGCGGCCTCCGTCAGCTCGCCGTAGCGGGCGACGAACTCGCTGAGGGGAATGTGCAGGGCTCCCCCGGCGTGACCCGCCTGCCACTCGTCGTCCTCGCGGACGTCCAGCAGGAAGTCGCCGTCCTTGAGGTCCGTGACCTGGACCGTGGGCACACCAGCTCCGAAATTCATGGCTCCGACGCTACCCGAAGCGAGGGGCGGGTCAGGCCTGGCCCAGCAGGGCGGCCAGTTCCGCCTCCCGCTGGGTGATGTCGGCGCGCAGCCGGTCGGCGATCTCGTCGAGCAGCCCGTCGGGGTCGTCGGGGGCGAGGCGGAGCATGCCGGCGATCGCGCCCTCCTCCAGTTCGCGGGCGACGAGGGTGAGCAGTTCCTTGCGCTGGGCGAGCCATTCGAGGCGTGCGTACAGCTCCTCGGCGGGGCTCGGGCTCCGCTCGGGCGGTACCGGTCCGGCGGCCCACTCCTCGGCCAGCTCCCTGAGCAGGGTCTCGTCGCCACGGGCATAGGCGGCGTTGACCCGGCTGATGAACTCCTCGCGCCGCTTCTGCTCCGTTTCCTCCTGGGCCAGGTCGGGGTGGGCCTTGCGGGCCAGCTCGCGGTAGAGCTTGCGGGCCTCCTCGCTGGGCCGCACCCGCTGCGGGGGCCGTACCGGCTGGTCGGTGAGCATGGCGACGGCCTCCGGGTACAGGCCGTCACCGTCCATCCAGCCGTGCAGCAGCTCCTCCACGCCCGGGATCGGCATCACCTGGGCACGGGCCTCCGCGGCGCGGCGGATGTCTTCGGGGTCGCCGGTGCGGGCGGCCTTCGCCTCGGCGATCTCCGCGTCCAGCTCCTCGATGCGGGTGTAGAGCGGGCCGAGTCGCTGTTCGTGGAGGCGGGCGAAGTTCTCGACCTCGACGCGGAAGGTCTCCACGGCGATCTCGTACTCGATCAACGCCTGCTCGGCGGCCCGTACGGCCCGTTCCAGCCGTTCCTCGGGGCGGGGGGCCTGGGACTGGTCGGCTTCCGGGGTTGTCACCCGCCCAGCGTAGCCGTTGCCCGCGGCTCGGTCCGGGTGCAGTTCCCCCGCTCCCGGCGAACCGCCCCTCGGACCCGGCGAGCCGTCCCGCACCACGCCCGGGGAACCCGCCCCCCGGCCCCCGGGAACCCCCTCACACGCCCAGCTCCGCCTCGATCCGCCCCGCCCTGATGCCCGCGACCAGCTCGGCGTGGTCCGCCTCCGTGCGGTCGGCGTAGGCGACGGCGAACGCGGCCATCGCCTCGTCCAGCTCCTCGTTCTTGCCGCAGTAGCCGGCGATCAGCCGGGGGTCGGCGCTGTGGGAGTGGGCGCGGGCCAGCAGGGCGCCGGTCATGCGGCCGTAGTCGTCGATCTGGTCGGCGGCGAGGGCGGCCGGGTCGACGCTGCCCTTGCGGTTGCGGAACTGCCGCACCTGGTACGGGCGCCCTTCGACGGTGGTCCAGCCCAGCAAGGTGTCGCTCACGACCTGCATCCGCTTCTGCCCGAGGACCACGCGGCGTCCCTCGTGCGGCACCGCGGGCGCGGCGAAACCGGCCGTGGCCAGGTGCGGGACGAGCGCGGAGGGGCGGGCCTCCTTCACCTGGAGGACCAGGGGCTCGCCGCGGTGGTCGAGGAGCAGGACGACGTAGGACCGGGTGCCGACGCTGCCGGTGCCGACCACCCGGAAGGCGACGTCGTGCACGGCGTGCCGGGCGAGCAGCGGGTGACGGTCCTCGCCGAGGGTGTCGACGTACGACTCCAGGGACGCGGCGACCGCTGTGGCCTCCGCGTCCGGTATGCGGCGCAGCACCGGCGGCGCGGGCACGAACCGCCGTCCGCCGTCCGGCACCGACTCGGTCGACTTCGCGGCGAACCGGCCGCTGGTGTTGGCCCGGGCCTTCTCCGCGACCCGCTGGAGCGTGCCGAGCAGGTCGTGGGCGTCGGTGTGGGAGACCAGTTCCTCGTCCGCGATGGCGTTCCAGGCGTCGAGCGCGGGCAGCTTGGCGAGCAGCCGCATGGTGCGGCGGTAGGCGCCGGCCGCGTCCCGGGCCGCGGCGCGGCAGGTGTCCTCGTCGGCGCCCGCCTCGCGGCCGGCGAGCACCAGCGAGGCCGCGAGCCGCTTGAGGTCCCACTCCCAGGGGCCGTGCGCGGTCTCGTCGAAGTCGTTGAGGTCGATGACGAGGCCGCCGCGGGCGTCGCCGTACAGCCCGAAGTTGGCCGCGTGGGCGTCACCGCAGATCTGGGTGCCGATCGTGGTCGTGGGGGTGCGCGCGAGGTCGTACGCCATGAGTCCGGCGGATCCGCGCAGGAAGGCGAAGGGGGTGGCCGCCATCCGGCCCACCCGCAGCGGGGTCAGTTCGGGGATGCGGCCGGCGTTGGACTCGGCCACCGCGCTCACCGCGTCGGGGCGGGCGGCGTCCAGGTCCATCGTGCGGTGGGCGGAGCGCGGCACGCTCGACCGGAGCGCCTTGCCCTGCTCCTTCGGCGAGCCCTGCGGCGGCCATGCGGCGAACCCGCGCACCCGGGGCAGGCGGCGCGCGCCCCGGTCCGCCGCGTCCGTCACTCCCACATCGGTTCCGGTCACCGCGACCGCCTCCCCCGCACGGCCCGCCGCCTTCGAACAGGCGACGGTACGAACATCAACTCGGGGAGACCGTACAACCGGTGGCCGAAACGCGTCAGACCCTGTGGAAAACTCCGCCGACGCCGGGGCGGTCGCCGTGGCCGGAAACCGCGGCCGGCGCCACGGCCCGGCCCGGCAGCCGTGCGGTACTCGACGCCGCGCTCGGCCCTCACCCCACCGGGAAGCCCCGCGCTCCCTCGGGCGAAGGCTCCGCTGTCGCCCGCCATCCGAGTGTCAGTGCCTCTTCGGCGCCGAAGCAGGTGAGCAGCCTCCATGCCGGCGCCGACCAGGCGAACACCGCGTCCTGCCCGAACTCCCGTCCCAGCGCGCGTGCTTCGTCGTCGCTCAGGCCGGCGATCGCCGCGCTCGCCTCGGTGTGCCGGCCGTCCGGGTCACCGCCGGCAGCGGGCCACCACGGAAGCCCCCGCCGGCGCAGCAGGCCGAGCAGTTCCTGATGCGCGCGGTGGTTGTGCTGTCGGGAGGCGCGGGCGCCCCGGGGGTTGTGGGCCGTGACCACATGGATCGTCTCCCCGTGGGGGACGGGAAACCGGCCGACCACCACGCCGGGCGGTGCCGGGGTGATGCGGACCGGCCCTTCGGGCAACTCCACGTCCACGACGGCCTGCTGGTAGAGGCCCCACTGGCGGGTTCTCGTGATCGGGATGCCGGCGGTCATGAGGGTCTCCGTTCGGGAGGGACCCCCTTACCCGCCGGGCAGGGAGATCCGCGCTTACCCCCACGGGAGCGTGGGGGCCCGGTCTTCCCTGGAGGGCACCTTGCGCGGTGAGCGAGGTTGCCAGCCGACGCTCGTCCAGGGGCGCGATCGGCTTCGTGACCGAGGCGGATCCTGACACAGGGTCCGGCGGGAAGTCCAGCTTCCGGAAGGCGGAGGCGCCTCCACGCCGCCTCGCGAAGAACCGGCCACGGACCCCGCGTCCGGATCCGTGGCCGGCCCCCCGACGGCCCCGGCGCAGCCGTCACATGACGGCCTTGTACCCCTTCCACCCCGTGGCGATCTTCACGCGGCCCCCGAACGAGCCCTTGCCGTTGCCGTTGTAGCGCCACACGGTGCCCGCGGTGTCGCGGGCCACGAGGTCCGCGCGGCCGTCGCCGGTGAAGTCGCCTGCGCCGACGACCGCGTTGTAGGAGGCGCCCCAGTCGGCGAACACCTTGACGCGGGCCTTGAGACCGCCCGTGCTCGTGGTGTTCGCCTCGTACCGCCACAGCTCGTCGGACTTGTCCTGGACGAGGAGGTCGCCGCGGCCGTCGCCGTTGAGGTCACCGGCGCCGACGATCTTCTTGTAGCCGGTCCAGTGGGAGGCGATCTTCGTGCGGGTGGAGAGCTTGCCGTTCGCCGCGCCCTTGAAGAGGTAGACGTCTCCGGTCGAGGACTGGCGGCCGATCAGGTCGGGCCGGCCGTCACCGTTGACGTCGCCGGGTGAGGTCAGGACGTCGTACGCGTTCCAGCCGGAGGTGCCGAGCGAGGTGTACTGCGTGCCGGGCGTGGGGGCCTTGCCGCAGGCCGGGCGGTAGGCCCGCAGGGCGCCGCCGGTGCGGACCAGCACGTCGTTGCAGTGGTCGCCGTCGAGGTCGCCGAACGGCACGATCCGGGCGGTGGCCGGCCAGCCGGAGCCGGAGACCGTGCCGCCCAGTGTGCCGGTACCGGTGCCGCGCCGGACGGTGAGGGTGCCGGAGGAGCTGAGGGTGAGGACGTCACCGACCCCGTCGTTGCCGGCGTAGTCGCGCGGTGCCGCCGCTCCGGCCGTCACCTTGACGTCTCCGGAGAGGGTGAGCGCGGCGCCCTGGCCGTCGGCGGGCCGGGCGGTGAGGGTCCAGGTGTAGGTGCCGTTGGCGACCAGACGGCCGGCGGTGTCCTTGCCGTCCCAGGCGGCCTTCAGCAGGCCCCGGGCCGTGGCACCGGAGAGCGTACGGACGGTGGCGCCGGACGTCTTCCGACGGACGGTCACCTTCCAGTCGGCGGCGGGCTTGGACAGCCACCAGGTGCCGGACCAGGTCGCGGGGCCCGCGGTGACCGTGGCGTCGACGGCCGTGAGGGGGGACGCCGGCACGCCGGCCGGTACGACGTGCACGCGCTGGTCGCGGTCGGCGTAGGCGACGCCGCCGCCGAAGCGGTCCACGGTCCAGCTGGTCCCGGCCCCGGTGTTGTCCTGGCCGATGTCGGTCCAGTCGGCGAGCTCGCGGCTCGGCAGGTCGGTGTGACTGCCGCCGTCCGGCAGCCCGTTGTGCAGGTCGAGCAGCCTCAGCCCGCTGTCCGACTGGGTGCCGGCAACCCGCTCGACCAGGTATCCGTCCCCGAGCAGGACCCGGCCGTCCGGGGCGGTGGAGGTGCGCTTGGTCGTACGGTCGTACAGGCCCGAACCCTGGACGTCGCCCCAGGCGTCCCGGCACACCCAGTAGACGAAACGGCCCACGGCCTGGAGGGCGGACGGGGTGCAGCCGTTGCGGGTGGTGAAGGACTCGACGGCGGTGCCCGCGGGCAGCCGGGTGGCCGTGACCTTTCCGCCGCTCGCCGCGCCGCTCCACAGGGTGTTCCCCCACACGGCCGCGGCGACCCGGTCGCGCTTGAGCAGGACCTTGCCCGCCCCGGCGGTGGCGAACTCACCGATGTACTGCTTGCCGGAGGAGGCGCCGTCGACGACGGCGTACCGGCCGGAGAGATCCGTGAGCTGCGGGGAGTCGTCGCCGGTGTCGAGGGTCGGGCCCCAGTCGGCGGCGCCGTTGGCGCGGAGCATCGTCAGGCCGGACTCGGTGGCGTCGCGGCGGCCGTGGTGGCCGGTGCCGTCGGCGAACATCCGGATGCAGCGGGGCGTGGTCTCGTCGCAGAACCCGTCCCAGCCGCTGACCAGGCCGTCCACGGTGGTCCGCGCGGGGCTCGGGGCGCCGCTCGTGGTGAGCCAGGTGCTGCGGTAGGCGCCGAGGATCGTGTGCGGCTCGTAGAGCGTGCTGTTGTCGGCCGTGGTGAGGACGCCGCTGCCGAGGGAGAGTCCGTGGACCTGCGCGGGCATCGGCTGTACGGCGGTCAGGCGGCTGCGGGTGACCGAGCCGTCGGCGCCCTGGGCGACCCGGTACACGCCCCAGTCGAGGTCGCCCCGGTCGATGTACTTCGCGGCGCCCGCCACCAGGACGGAGCCGTCCGGGGCCTGGACGAGCTGACGGGCGGCCGGGTCCATGACCTTGGTCATGGCCGTGTCCGAGCCGTCGGACGTGAGGGCGAACAGGGGCTGGCCCCGGTACTTGTTGTCCCCCGGTGACATCGGCTCGACGCCCAGCAGGGCCGAGCCGACGACACCGTAGGCGGCCTGGTACGACAGCGAACTCGTCTCCAGGGTGCGGGGCGTCGCGTCCGGGTCGGCCCGGTCGAGCAGGTCCGCCTTGCCGCGTCCGGTGCGCAGCCGCAGCACCGAGCCGGGGCTCAGCCGGAAGCCGGTCACCTCCCAGGCCTCCTGCGGACTGGGCCGGTCGGGCAGCGCCTGCGCCCCGCCGGTGGCGAGGTCGACGATGCTCCAGTGGCCGCCGTCCTCCGTCTCGTAGCGCAGGATGACCGACCGGGCGTCGCCGTCCTCGACGCGGAGGTCGTGGGCGCCGCCGGGCAGGCCCGTCACCGGCGTCCGGCGGACCTCGCCGTTCTCGGCCCGCAGCAGCTCCCACGCGTCCGGGTTGCCGGCGACGTTGCTCGTGCTGGTGAGGATGGTGTCGCCGAACGTGCCCTGGTACGTGTGGCCCTCGGGCACCGGCACCACGACGGTGCCGCCCGGCGTCCCCGCGCCCCGGACGAGGGTGACCTGGGCGTCCTCCTCCGAGTAGAGGGCGACGGTGTCCGACCCGTCCCCGTAGTGGCCGGGTGCGAAGGAGACGTCCCCGCGGTAGGTGCCGTTGTCGATGTCGTACCAGAGCGGGACCGGCAAGCGCTGTCGCAGCGCGGTGGTGGCGCCGGTGGCGTAGTCCGTCCACAGGAACCGGTCATCGCCCTCCTGCACCCACAGGAAGCCGCTGGTCCCGGCGTTGAGGATCCAGGTGAACCGGGGGACGGCCCGCGCGGCGGCGGGCAGGACGAGTTCTCCCGCGGAGACCGTGGGCGCGGCCGGCGCCGCCGTCGCGGGCGTGTTCGCGAGGGGCAGGCCGAGGCCGAGTGCCGCCGCGAGGACGGCCGCGGTGCGTCGTGCCGGGCGTGATCCGGGCCGGGGTCTGTGCCGGTGCGTACCGAGTCGGGCCACCGTTCCTCCAGAGAGCAGGGGTGGCATGGGCGGAGGTACGGCAACGCCCTGGCATCCCCTCCGGCCCCCCGGCCGCTCCCCCCACGCGCGCGTGCCGAGAAGGCTAACAGCATGGACATGACTCTCTCGGCGCGTCTCCCGAGGGAGAGCGGAGCCCGGCATGGCGCCTGGACCCCGGACCTCGTCCGTGACTTAGTTCACAGACGGGTCCCAGCACACCCACGCCTGGCTGTGCGATCCCTCACAACTCCGCACACAACGAGAAACGGGCCCCTGCCGTGACTTCCGTCACCGGCAGAGACCCGTCTCATCGGTTTCTCTGTGCGCGAGGGGGGAGTTGAACCCCCACGCCCTTGCGGGCACTGGAACCTGAATCCAGCGCGTCTGCCTATTCCGCCACCCGCGCATTGGGTGTGTCTTCCGGCTCCGGCCCTTTCGGCCCGGCCCCTTCCGACACGCAGAACATTAGCACGTCGTACGGGGTGGCTTCACATCGCTTCCCGCCGGTCCCACCCCCGGCCACCGCCCCCGGCGCGCGCGGCGCGCCCATCAACGACGCACCCACCGAACGCCGCACGTATCAGGGAGGCGCGCTTCTCGTATCAACCTCGTACCGGTCCAGGCCATCTGCCCGGGAGGCGGACCGGGTCCACAGCCGGGTGCGGGACACTGGACTTCGCCCGCCTCTACGATCCATGACAGCAGGACACGCACCCAGGAGTTCGAAGGGGAGCCGCTGGGGGAACCGGCTGATTGGCGGGCGCGTAGATACGATCAGTGAGCAGTACCAGCAGTACCCGGCAGGACAGCCGCCCGAGCGGCGGCCGAGCAGCGGCCAAGGCAGCGGCACAGATCAGGCAAGACGACGGCAGGGACGGAGGAGGTGCCCCATGGGAGTCCTGAAGAAGTTCGAGCAGCGTCTCGAAGGTCTGGTGAACGGCACCTTCGCCAAGGTCTTCAAGTCCGAGGTCCAGCCCGTGGAGATCGCCGGAGCGCTCCAGCGGGAGTGCGACAACAACGCCACCATCTGGAACCGTGACCGGACCGTCGTACCCAACGACTTCATCGTGGAGCTGAGCGCGCCGGACTACGAGCGCCTGAGCCCCTACTCCGGGCAGCTCGGGGACGAGCTGGCCGGCATGGTGCGCGACTACGCCAAGCAGCAGCGCTACACCTTCATGGGCCCGATCAAGGTCAACCTGGAGAAGGCCGACGACCTGGACACCGGCCTGTACCGGGTGCGCTCGCGCACCCTCGCCTCCTCCAGCAGCCAGCCCGGCGCCCCGGCTCCCGGCGCGCCGGCGGCCGGCCGCCCCCCGGCGGGCGCCCCCGGCGGCTACGGCTACCCGCCGGCCGCCCCGCCCGCCGGCGCGCCCCCGATGCCGTCCGCACCGCCGCCCGGCACCCGCCCCGGCGGGTACGGCTACCCGCAGCCCGCCACACAGCGGCCGGCCGCGGCCCCGATGAGCGGCGCGCGCACCCGCTACTGGATCGAGATCAACGGCACCCGCCACCAGATCTCCCGCCCGACGCTGGTGCTGGGCCGCAGCACCGACGCCGACGTGCGGATCGACGACCCCGGCGTGTCCCGCCGGCACTGCGAGATCCGGACCGGAACGCCCTCGACGATCCAGGATCTCGGCTCCACCAACGGCATCGTGGTGGACGGGCAGCACACCACCCGCGCTACGCTCCGCGACGGCTCGCGGATCGTCGTGGGCAGCACCACCGTTATCTATAGGCAAGCCGAAGGGTGAAGCGGGGGCAATGTCAGAGCTGACCCTCACGGTCATGCGGCTGGGTTTCCTGGCCGTACTGTGGCTGTTCGTGATCGTGGCCGTGCAGGTCATCCGGAGCGACCTGTTCGGTACGCGCGTCACCCAGCGCGGATCGCGTAGGGAGGCGGCCCGGCCGCAGCAGCCGGGCCGGCAGCAGGCCCGGCAGCAGGCCACGCCCCCGCCGCAGCGCGGCCAGCAGGGCGGCGGCGGCCGGCGTGGCCGCAACGCCCCCACCAAGCTGGTCGTGACCGAGGGCACGCTGACCGGCACCACCGTCGCGCTGCAGGGCCAGACGATCACGCTGGGCCGGGCGCACGACTCCACGATCGTGCTGGACGACGACTACGCCTCCAGCCGCCATGCCAGGATCTACCCGGACCGTGACGGCCAGTGGATCATCGAGGACCTCGGTTCCACCAACGGCACCTACCTGGACCGGTCCAGGCTGACGACCCCCACACCGATCCCGCTGGGCGCGCCGATCCGCATCGGCAAGACCGCAATCGAGCTGCGGAAGTAGTGCTACGTCATGAATGAGCGCGAGCGGAGCGAGCACGCAGCGGCAGGCCGCCACCCGGTCTCCGGCGCGCTCCCAACCGGAGGGTGGGCAGTGTGGCTCGACACGACCGGCTGTACCCGGAGCCGACGGGCGAGGTGCGCATGAGTCTGTCACTGCGCTTTGCCGCCGGATCGCACAAAGGCATGATCCGGGAGGGCAACGAGGACTCCGGTTACGCCGGTCCGCGCCTGCTCGCCATCGCCGACGGCATGGGCGGCCAGGCGGCGGGCGAGGTCGCCTCCTCCGAGGTGATCTCCACCCTGGTCACACTCGACGACGACGTGCCCGGCTCCGACATCCTCACCTCCCTCGGCCAGGCCGTGCAGCGCGCCAACGACCAGCTGCGCGCCATGGTCGAGGAGGACCCCCAGCTCGAAGGCATGGGGACGACCCTCACCGCGCTGCTGTGGACCGGGCAGCGGCTCGGTCTGGTGCACGTCGGCGACTCGCGCGCGTACCTGCTCCGTGACGGTGTGCTCACCCAGATCACCCAGGACCACACCTGGGTGCAGCGGCTCGTGGACGAGGGCCGGATCACCGAGGAAGAGGCCACCACCCACCCGCAGCGCTCGCTGCTGATGCGCGCCCTCGGCAGCGGCGACCACGTCGAGCCCGACCTGTCGATCCGCGAGGTCCGGGCCGGCGACCGCTATCTGATCTGCTCCGACGGCCTGTCCGGCGTGGTCTCCCACCAGACGATGGAGGAGACCCTCGCCAGCTACCAGGGCCCGCAGGAGACCGTGCAGGAGCTGATCCAGCTCGCGCTGCGCGGCGGCGGCCCCGACAACATCACGGTCATCGTCGCCGACGTGCTCGACCTGGACACCGGTGACACCCTGGCCGGGCAGCTGTCCGACCAGCCCGTCGTGGTCGGCGCCGTCGCCGAGAACCAGCACCACCTGCACGACAACGGCATCATGCAGACCCCGGCCGGCCGCGCCTCCCACCTGGGCCGTCAGGGCCGGGGGCACGGCGGCGGCGAGTTCGGCCCGCCCGGCTCCGGCGACACCACCGGCTACATCCCGGCCGGCGGCTTCGGTGACTACGCCGACGACGACTTCACCAAGCCGCGCAAGGGGCGCAGATGGCTGAAGACCTCGCTCTACGGCGTCCTCGCCCTCGCCGTCGTCGGCGGCGGCCTGTACGGCGGCTACCGCTGGACGCAGACCCAGTACTACGTCGGCGCCAAGAACGAGCACGTCGCGCTGTACCGCGGGATCAGCCAGGACCTGGCCTGGGTGTCGCTGTCGAAGGTGGAGAAGGACCACCCCGAGATCGAACTCAAGTACCTGCCGCCGTACCAGCAGAAGCAGGTGAAGGCGACGATCGCGGAGGGCGGCCTGCAGGCGGCCCAGACGAAGGTCCAGGAGCTGGCCGTACAGGCTTCCGCCTGCCGCAAGCAGGCCGAGCGCCAGGCGGCCGAGCGCGCCAGCAAGGCCAAGAACGGCCAGGACAAGACCGGCCAGGACAAGACCGGCGGCACCAACAGCTCCGGTGGCACCGGCACGACCACGCAGACCGCCTTCGTCAAGGCCTCCCCGACGCCGAGCACGACCCCGAACCCGTCGGCCTCGAAGACGTCCCCGGCGTCGCCTTCGAAGTCTCCGTCCACGACCCCGTCCGCGACCCCCAGCCCCGGCCCCACTCTCTCGGAGGATGAGCAGAAGGTCGTCTCGCTGTGCGGTAAGCAGTAGGCAAGCCGTGAGAGGCCCTGTCACACGATGAGCAGTACTACGAACTCGCCGACGCACCACACGTCCACGATCGGCGCGATCGGCGCGCCGAGCCGCCGCAACACCGAGCTGGCCCTGCTGGTCTTCGCCGTGGCCATCCCCGTGTTCGCCTACGCGAACGTGGGCCTGGCCATCGACGGCCAGGTCCCCGCGGGCCTGCTGAGCTACGGCCTCGGGCTCGGTCTGCTGGCCGCCGTCGCCCATCTCGTCGTACGGAAGTTCGCCGCGTACGCCGACCCGCTGCTGCTGCCGCTCGCCACCCTGCTCAACGGGCTCGGACTGGTGTGCATCTGGCGGCTGGACCAGTCCAAGCTGCTCCAGCAGCTCCATGTCGCGGGCGGCAAGGCGACCAACCAGCTGATCTACACGGCGATGGGCATCGCGCTGTTCGTGGCGGTGCTGATCTTCCTCAAGGACCACCGCACGCTCCAGCGCTACACCTACATCTCCATGGTGGCCGCGCTGTTCCTGCTGCTCCTGCCGCTGGTCCCGGGCCTCGGCGCGGACGTGTACGGCGCCAAGATCTGGATCTCGATCGGCAGCTTCACCATCCAGCCCGGTGAGTTCGCCAAGATCGTGCTGGCCGTGTTCTTCGCCGGCTACCTGATGGTCAAGCGCGACGCGCTCGCGCTCGCCAGCCGCCGTTTCATGGGCCTGTACCTGCCGCGCGGCCGCGACCTCGGCCCGATCCTCGTCGTCTGGGCGATCTCGATCCTCATCCTCGTCTTCGAGACCGACCTCGGTACGTCGCTGCTGTTCTTCGGCATGTTCGTGATCATGCTGTACGTCGCCACCGAGCGGACCAGCTGGATCGTCTTCGGTCTGCTGATGTCCGCCGTCGGGGCGATCGGCGTGGCCAGCTTCGAGCCGCACATCAAGGTCCGTGTGCAGGCCTGGCTCGACCCGATGCGCGAGTACACGCTCAGCCGCACCCCCGGCGTCGCCGGTGTCCACTCCGACCAGCTCCAGCAGGCCCTGTGGGCGTTCGGCTCCGGCGGCACCCTCGGCACCGGCTGGGGCCAGGGCCACTCCGAGCTGATCCGGTTCGCCGCCAACTCCGACTTCATCCTCGCCACCTTCGGCGAGGAGCTGGGCCTGGCCGGCATCATGGCGATCCTGCTGATCTACGGCCTGATCGTGGAGCGCGGCGTGCGCACCGCCCTCGCCGCCCGCGACCCGTTCGGCAAGCTGCTCGCCATCGGCCTGTCCGGCGCCTTCGCGCTCCAGGTCTTCGTCGTGGCCGGCGGTGTGATGGGCCTCATCCCGCTGACCGGTATGACGATGCCGTTCCTCGCCTACGGTGGTTCGTCGGTCATCGCCAACTGGGCACTGATCGGCGTCCTGATCCGCATCAGCGACACCGCCCGCCGCCCGGCGCCCGCCCCCGCCGCCAACCCCGACGCCGAGATGACCCAGGTGGTCCGCCCGTCATGAACAAGCCCCTGCGCCGGATCGCGATCTTCTGCGGCCTCCTCGTCCTCACCCTGCTGCTGCGGGACAACTACCTGCAGTACGTCCGGGCCGACAAGCTCAAGGACGACCCGAACAACCGCCGCGTCACCATCGCCCGCTACGCCACCCCGCGCGGCGACATCATCGTGTCGGGCGGCGACCCGATCACCGGGTCCACCCTGACCAGCAAGACCGGTCTGAACGACCTGAAGTACAAGCGCACGTACAAGAACGGCCCCATGTGGGCGCCGGTCACCGGCTACGCCTCGCAGGCCTTCGGCGCCACCCAGCTGGAGTCCATCGAGGACGGCATCCTCACCGGCGACGACGACCGGCTGTTCTTCCGCAAGACGCTGGACATGATCACCGGCAAGGAGCAGCAGGGCGGCAACGTCGTCACCACGCTCAACGCCGCCGCGCAGAAGGCGGCGTACGAGGGTCTGAAGCAGCGCGGCGGCAAGGGAGCGGTCGTCGCCCTGGAGCCCTCCACCGGCAAGATACTGGCGCTGGCCTCCTACCCGTCGTACGACCCCTCGTCGTTCGCGGGCAACACCAACGACGACGCCGCGGCCTGGAAGAAGCTCCAGAAGAAGTACAACCCCAGCGACCCGATGCTGAACCGGGCGCTGCGCGAGACCTACCCGCCGGGCTCCACCTTCAAGGTGGTCACGGCCGCGGCGGCGCTGGAGAACGGCAAGTACACCTCGGCCGACGAGAAGACCGACTCGCCGCTGCCGTGGACCATGCCGGGCACCACGACCCAGCTGAAGAACGAGGGCAACATCCCGTGCGAGAACGCGACCATGCGGGTCGCGCTCCAGTACTCCTGCAACACCGTCTTCGGCAAGATCGGTTCCGACCTCGGCAACGACAAGATGCTCGCGGAAGCGAAGAAGTTCGGCTTCGACGCCGAGCAGTTCACCCCGGTCCGATCCAGCGCCTCGGTGTTCTCGGACGACATGAACCAGTCGCAGACCGCGCTGTCCTCCATCGGCCAGTACAACACCGCCGCCACCCCGCTGCAGATGGCCATGGTCGCCTCCGCGGTCGCCAACGACGGCAAGCTGATGAAGCCGTACATGGTCGACTCGCTGCAGTCCTCCAACCTGGACCCGGTCGCCACGACCCAGCCGGAGGAGCTGAGCCGGCCGCTGTCGCCGAAGAACGCGCAGATCCTGCAGGACATGATGCAGACCGTGGTCGAGAAGGGCACCGGTACGCGCGCGAAGATCGACGGCGTCACGGTCGGCGGCAAGACCGGTACCGCACAGCACGGCGTCGAGAACAGCGAGAACCCGTACGCCTGGTTCATCTCCTACGCCAAGCTCAGCGACGGCAGCTCGCCGGTCGCCGTGGCCGTGGTGATCGAGGACGAGAGCGCCAACCGCGACGACATCTCCGGTGGCGGCCTGGCCGCGCCGATCGCGAAGAACGTCATGGAGGCGGTCATCGACTCCAAGAAGTGACCGCGCCGGCCACCGGGAGTGACCCCGCTCACACCTCCTTCACATCGCCGCACGTTGCGATACCGGTCCTGTATCGGGTTACGGGCTTGGCCAGGTCACACACAGCGAGCCGGGTACGGTAGGCCCGGACGGCAGCCTCCGGCCGCGCACAGGGGTGCGCGGCCGAGACCGACGGAGAGGGCTGGTAGGTAGCTATGGAAGAGCCGCGTCGCCTCGGCGGCCGGTACGAGCTGGGCCAGGTGCTCGGCCGCGGTGGCATGGCGGAGGTCTACCTCGCGCATGACACCCGGCTCGGCCGCACCGTGGCGGTGAAGACGCTGCGCGCGGACCTCGCGCGCGATCCGTCCTTCCAGGCCCGGTTCCGCCGGGAGGCCCAGTCGGCCGCCTCGCTCAACCATCCCGCGATCGTCGCGGTCTACGACACGGGCGAGGACTACATCGACGGAGTCTCCATCCCGTACATCGTGATGGAGTACGTCGACGGCTCCACGCTCCGCGAGCTGCTGCACTCCGGCCGCAAGCTGCTGCCCGAGCGCGCCATGGAGATGACCATCGGCATCCTCCAGGGCCTGGAGTACGCGCACCGCAACGGCATCGTCCACCGCGACATCAAGCCGGCCAACGTCATGCTGACCCGCAACGGCCAGGTCAAGGTGATGGACTTCGGCATCGCCCGCGCCATGGGCGACGCCGGCATGACCATGACCCAGACCGCGGCGGTCATCGGCACCGCCCAGTACCTCTCGCCGGAGCAGGCCAAGGGCGAGCAGGTCGACGCCCGGTCGGACCTCTACTCCACCGGCTGCCTCCTCTACGAACTGCTGACGGTACGGCCCCCCTTCGTGGGCGACTCCCCGGTGGCCGTGGCCTACCAGCACGTCCGGGAGGAACCGCAGGCCCCGTCGGTCTTCGACCCCGAGATCACGCCCGAGATGGACGCGATCGTCCTGAAGGCACTGGTCAAGGACCCCAACTACCGCTACCAGTCGGCCGACGAGATGCGCGCCGACATCGAGGCGTGCCTGGACGGCCAGCCGGTCGCGGCCACGGCCGCGATGGGCGCGGTCGGCTACGGCGGCTACCCCGACGACCAGGCGACGACCGCCCTGCGCTCGGAGCCGGGCGGGGGAGCGACCACCATGCTCCCTCCGATGAACCCCGACGACGGCGGCTACGGCTACGACGAGCGCCCGGACCGCCGCCGCCAGCAGAAGAAGTCCAACAGCTCCACGATCCTGCTGGTCGTCGCGGGCCTGCTGGTCCTCGTCGGCGCGATCCTGATCGGCATGTACGCGTTCGGCGGTGACGGCGGGGGCGACGGCAAGGTGCCCGTGCCGTCGTTCGTGGGCCAGCCGGAGAAGACGGCCCGCAAGATGGCCGGCAACGTCGACCTCAAAGTGTCGGTCACCAAGAAGGCCTGCGAGAACCAGGCCACGGGCAACGTGTGCTCCCAGAACCCGGAGCCGGGCCAGAAGGTCGAGAAGAACAGCACGGTCGACCTGGTGATCTCCACGGGCGCCCCCAAGGTCACCGTGCCGGACGTGCGCGGCATCCAGTTCGACCAGGCCGAGGCCCAGCTCAAGGAACGGGGCTTCCAGGTCGAGAAGAAGACCCAGGTGTCGACCCAGACGCCCGATGTCGTCATCACCCAGGACCCGGAGGGCGGCTCCCGCAAGGAGAAGGGCACCACGATCACCCTCACGGTCGCCAAGGCCGAGGAGAAGGTCACCGTCCCCGACGTCAGCGGCAAGTCCTGCGACGAGGCTAAGGCCGAACTCCAGGCCAAGGGCCTGGCGCCGAACTCCAGCTGCACCGAGACCCCGGTCACCGACCCCGCCCAGGACGGCAAGGTCCAGAACACGAACCCGGCGGCGGGCCAGCAGGTCTCCAAGAACACCCCCGTCGCGATCAACGTGGGCAAGGCGCAGCAACCGCAGCAGAAGCCGGTGCCGGACGTGCAGGGCAAGCCCCTGAAGGAGGCCCAGCAGATCCTGCAACAGCAGGGATTCACCCAGATCCAGGTCAACGGACCCAGTGACGACAAAGCACGGGTCGTCCTCCAGACCCCGCCGCAGGGCACCCAGGGCGACCCCGGCAGCACGCAGATCGTCCTGACGACCGCGGACTTCGACGGCGGCAACAACGGCGGCGGCAACGGCGGCGGCAACTTCTTCGGCGGCATCACCGGCTGACGCGTCCCGCACGCGCGTGGGCCCCTGCCGGGAATCCCGGCAGGGGCCCACGCGCGGTCTCAGCGTCTCAGCGCAGTTCCTTCGGCGGCGTCCGGTCGGCGTCCACCTTCTCCACGCGGACCAGCTCCCCCCACACCACGTACCGGTAGCGGGAGGTGTAGACGGGGGTGCAGGTCGTCAGGGTGATGTAGTGGCCCGGCTTCTTCCTGCCGGACTCCCTGGGGACGGCGGAGAGGACCTTGACGTTGTACTTCGAGGTCTCGGGGAGGACCGAGTAGACCTTGTAGACGTACCAGTCGTCCCGCGTCTCGAAGACGATCGGGTCGCCCTTCCTCAGCTTGTCGATGTTGTGGAACTTCGCGCCGTGCCCGTCCCGGTGGGCGGCTACGGAGAAGTTGCCGTCCTTGCCGGTGGTGGGCAGCGTGGCCTTGACCGGGTCCGTGTAGTAGCCGGCCACACCGTCGTTGAGGACGTCCGTGTCCGTGCCCTTCTCGACCAGCACCTCGCCGTTGCGCATCGCGGGCACGTGCAGGAAGCCGATGCCGTCCTTGGTGTCGAGCGCGCCGGGACCGGACTGCTGCTGCTCGGCCCAGTGCTCGCGCACCTTGCCGGCCTGCCGGTCCGCCTTGCGGTCCGCTATCACGTTCGTCCACCACAGCGAGTAGACGACGAACAGGCCGAGCAGCACGCCCGCCGTGATGAGGAGTTCCCCGAAGACGCTGACCGCCAGCGCGATCCGGCCGGGGCGCCGGCGCGGAGCCGGATCCGGGTCCGGTTCGGACGCGTCCGTGGTCTCTTCGGTCTCGTCGGCGGTCGCTGCCACTGTGTCCTCTGCCCTTACTCGATGAGCCCTACTCGATGAGCGCGTCCGGCTTGCCCTTGCTGCGCGGGCGTTCCTGGACCATCTTGCCCCAGACGATCAACCGGTACTTGCTGGTGAACTCCGGCGTGCAGGTGGTGAGGGTGATGTAGCGGCCGGGCGCGGTGAAGCCGGAGCCCGGCGGGACCGGGTCCAGCACGCTGGTGTTGGACGGCGGGGTCACCGGAAGCATCGAGGTCACCTTGTACACGAAGTAGGTGTCCTGCGTCTCGACCACGACCGCGTCGCCGGCCTTGAGCCTGTTGATGTACCGGAACGGCTCACCGTGCGTGTTGCGGTGCGCGGCGAGACCGAAGTTGCCGGTCCTGGCGTCGGGCATCGCCGTCTTCAGCGGGGCCTCGCCGTAGTGCCCCACCATGCCCTTGTCGAGCACCCTCTTGTTGCTGACGCCCTCCGCGATGGGCGCCACCACGTCCAGCTTCGGGATGTGCAGGATGGCGAAGCCCTGCCCGGGCTCGAAGACGCCCGGATTGCGCTTGCCGTTGGCCCAGTCGTCCTGGAGCTGGTGCGTCTCGCTGCCGGCCTGCGCGTGCGCTCGGACATTCGTCCACCACAGCTGGTAGGTGACGAACAGCAGCATCAGGACGCCGGTGGTGATGAACACCTCGCCGATCGCCCGGCTCGCGACGGTCGCCGGGCTCGGTTTGCGCAGCCGGGCCTGCCGCCGGGCCTCCACCCGGCTCAGGGGCCGCTGCGGGTCCCGTGCCGTGGGGGGAGCCGCCGGCTCACGGACGTCCCTGGCCCCGCCGTGCCGCCCACCACGCCGCTTGGCTGCCCTTCTCCGGGCCGCACGGCCGCCGGGTGTGACTCGGGTGGCCTCAGCGGCTGATGGGGCTCCAGAGGCCCCTGTGCCTGTCCGAGTGGCGTCGCTCCGCGCGCCGTACCCCGCCGGCCGCGGAATCCGCAGCGCCATCGTCTCCTCGTCGACGGGAGGCAGGGATGCCGTGAGGTCCTCGCCGAGAGCAGGCGGCGGCACCGTCAGGTTCTCCTCGGTGAGCCGGGGCATCGGAGCCGTCGGCGGATCCTGCCGCCGCCCGGCGTACGGCCGCGCGCCACCGGAGGACTCGTACGGCCGCGCACCGCCGGAGGACTCGTACGGGCTCTCGCCGCCGTACAAGTCCTCGCGCTCGGGGCGCAGCGCGGTCACGCCGTGGCCCTGCCCACCACCGGGGCGAGCCCCGCCGATCTCGCCACGGCACCGTGGTCGCCGCACTCCGCCAGCCAGTTGGCCAGCATCCGGTGTCCGTGCTCGGTCAGCACCGACTCGGGGTGGAACTGCACGCCCTCCACCGGGAGTTCCCGGTGGCGCAGGCCCATGATGATGCCGTCGTGGGTGCGGGCGGTCACTTCCAGCTCGGCCGGGACCGTGGCCGGTTCGGCGGCCAGGGAGTGGTAGCGGGTCGCCGTGAAGGGGGAGGGCAGGCCCGAGAAGACGCCCTTGCCCTCGTGCTCGACCAGCGAGGTCTTGCCGTGCAGCAGCTCGGGCGCCCGGTCGACCACACCGCCGTACGCCACCTGCATCGACTGCATGCCGAGGCACACCCCGAAGACCGGCACCCCGGTGGCCGCGCAGTGCCGGACCATGTCCACACACACGCCCGCCTCCTCGGGGGTCCCGGGCCCGGGCGACAGGAGCACGCCGTCGAAGCCGTCCTGAGCGTGCGAGGTCGACACCTCGTCGTTGCGCAGGACCTCACACTCCGCGCCCAGCTGGTACAGGTACTGGACGAGGTTGAAGACGAAGCTGTCGTAGTTGTCGACGACGAGAATCCGCGCACTCACTGGTTGTCCACCGTCACATCGTTGAAGGGCAGCAGCGGTTCGGCCCACGGGAAGACGTACTGGAAGAGGACGTAGACCACGGCCAGGATCAGTACGAGGGAGATGAGGGCCTTCACCCACGCGTTGCCCGGCAGATGCCGCCAGATCCAGCCGTACATGCCGTCCCTTCCGTATCCCCTACGGCACCAGACCCACGCCGTACGTCACCAGACTAACGGCGCAGAGCCCTCGGTTCGCCTGCCTCCACAGGCTGTGTGGAATCCAGGTGCGCCCAGACGATCAGCCGGTGACTGTGCCCCCATTCCGGATCGCACGTGGTCAGCGTCAGATACCGGCCCGGACGCGTGTACCCGGACTTACGGGGGACAGGATCGATCACCTCGACATCGGTCGGCACTGTTTTGTAGGGGCCTTTGTCCATCCGATACGTGAACCAGGTCGTCCCGTCCGTGAGCACCACCGCGTCGCCCGGCCGGAGCCGGGGGAAGTCCTTGAACGGGTCGCCGTACGTCCGCCGGTGCCCGGCCACCGCGAAATTGCCCTTCTGGCCGAGCCGCGCGGTGCTCGCGTAGTGGCCGAGGCCCTTCTTCAGGGTGCCGGTGCCGGTGCCCTCCAGCACCGGCTTGTTCCACGTGAAACCGAGCCGCGGGATGTACATGATCGCGAAGGGGGCGCCCGGTTCATACCTTCTGGGTGCCGCCACGGTTTCCGGCTGGACGTTCCCCCGCGACCACTGCTGCTGCAACCGGTCGATCTGGTCGCCCATCACCCGATCGGCCTGCACGCCCGTCCAGAACAGCACATAGACGACGAAGAGCACGATCACGGTGCCGACGGTGATGCACAGCTCGCTGACGGTCCTGACGATCACGCGCACCGGCGGCTCCCGGACGGACGTCTATCCCACTGGCTTCGCGTAGCGCAGATCCACTGTGCCGGAGTAGCCGGGAAGAGTCACCGTCCCGTCGTCGGTGACTTTCCAGCCGAGGCCGTACACATTGACGTAGACCATGTAGGTCTGGATCGCCTTGCTCGCGGCGAGCGCCTGCTTCAGCCGGTCCGGGTCCCCGACCGCCGTGATCTTGTACGGCGGTGAGTACACGCGGCCCTGGAGGATCAGGGTGTTGCCGACGCAGCGCACCGCACTGGTGGAGATCAGGCGCTGGTCCATGACCTTGATGCCCTGGGCGCCGCCCTGCCACAGCGCGTTCACCACGGCCTGGAGGTCCTGCTGGTGGATGACCAGGTAGTCGGGCTGCGGCTCGGGATAACCGGGGAGTTTGGCGGTGGCGCCCGGCGGGGCGTCGTTCAGGGTGACGGTGATCGCCTTGCCGGTCAGCTTCTGGGTGCCCGCGCTCTTCTCCAGCCGGCCGAGTTTCTCGTCCTCGGCCTTGGTGCTGCCGTCGTCGCTCTCGGCCAGCGACTCCACGCTGTCGCGCAGGGTCGCGTTGGACTCGTCCAGCTCCTTGTTCTTGCGGCTGCGCTGCTGGATCAGGTCGGACAGCTTCAGCAGGGAGCCGTCCTGGCGGATGTCCGTGCCCCTGGCCGTGTTGAAGCTGGTGAAGAAGATGAGCCCGGCGAGCGCGAAGACGGCCGCCGTGAGGATCCGCACGGGCCGCACACGCGGCCGGCGGGCGGGGCCCGAACCCGTTGATCCCGTCCCGGGGGAGTCGGCAGAATTGCTCAACGTACCCTTATCTCCTTCGGCGCCACGGAAGCACTACGCTAACGGACGCCCGGGGGAGCACACAGAGTCGTCATGTTGGCCCCTTGTACGCTGCCCCGAGCCCGACCCCGTTACCTGCGCGGCCACGCAGCGCATCGACAGGAGAGACCCTCGTGCCGAAGTCACGTATCCGCAAGAAGGCCGACTACACGCCGCCGCCGGCGAAGCAGGCGCAGGCCATCAAGCTCACCAACCGCGCGTGGGTCGCGCCCGTGATGCTGGCCATGTTCCTGATCGGCCTGGCCTGGATCGTCGTCTTCTACGTGACCGACGGCTCGCTGCCGGTCGACAGCCTGGACAACTGGAACATCGTGGTCGGGTTCGGCTTCATCGCCGCCGGCTTCGGCGTCTCCACGCAGTGGAAGTAGCTCTGCCCAGGGCTATCCGCGGAGTTATCCACAGGCCAGGGGTGCTGTCCACAATCCCCCTGGGGAAAAGAAACTACGATCTGTGGATAACTCATCGGGCGTTGACGCCGGTGTGACTGGCCCACCGATTCCCATACATCTGTTCGCCCCCTGCCTGACCTGCGGAAACACATCCGAGCGGCAGGGGGCGCAGCTGTGTCCGCACGCCATGCACAAGATCCGCCACAGCCTGTGGACAACGGTTCGGTATCAGGTGAGCTGAGCGGTCCTGACCAGCGCCAGCGCCACCGCCAGCACCAGGACGACGGCACAGGTGCCGTACTGCACCAGTGCCCGCTTCTCGCGCGGGGCGTGGACCATCGCGTACCCGGTGACGACACCGGCGACCAAGCCGCCGATGTGTGCCTGCCAGGCGATGTTGCTGAACCCGAAGGTGAAGATCAAGTTGATCACCAGCAGCGCGATGACCGGGCGCATGTCGTAGTTGAGCCGGCGCATCAGCACGGCGGTCGCGCCGAAGAGGCCGAAGATCGCGCCCGAGGCGCCGAGCGAGGCGGTCTGCGGGGAGGTGAGCAGATAGGTCAGCGCGCCGCCGGCCAGGCCGGAGACGAAGTAGACCGCCAGGTAGCGGGCCCGCCCGAGGGCCGCTTCCAGCGGGCCGCCGATCCACCACAGGCTCAGCATGTTGAAGCCGATGTGCCAGTACTCCTCGTGCGCGAACATCGAGGTCACGAAGCGGTACCACTCGCCGCCGGCGACGCCCGAGGTCGGTGCGAACGGCTTAGGGGGCCAGGCGCCGTAGAGCACCAGGTGGTCCAGGAGGGAGCTGTCGGCCTGGACGGCGATGAACACCGCGAGGTTGATCCCGATCAGGATCTTGGTGAGCAGCCGTGGGTCGGCCGTGACCGTGCCCCCGGCGACCGTGCGCGGCCGGGACGCCGCCGCCGCGTGCCCCGTGCCCGACCCCTCGCGGACGCAGTCCGGGCACTGGAAGCCGACCGAGGCGCTGACCATGCACTCCGGGCAGATGGGCCGGTCACAGCGGGTGCAGCGCACGCCGGTCTCGCGGTCCGGGTGCCGGTAGCACACGGGCACGCTCCGGGCAGCGTCCTGCGCGCTCCCTGCGGCCTGGTCCATCAGATCCCCTTGTTCGTCGTGTCCGTCCTGACGGTACTGTCCTGCCCCGTCCATCCTTACGGACGGGCGGGGTATTTGGTTCCCCTCAGTCCTCGCGCGTCTCCACCACCACCGTCTCGATGACGACATCGGCCAGCGGACGGTCGTTGCGACCGGTCGGCACGTTCGCGATGGCGTCGACCACCTTCCGGGAGGCCGGGTCGGTGACCTCGCCGAAGATGGTGCGCTTGCCGTTCAGCCAGGTGCTCGGGGTGACGGTGATGAAGAACTGCGAGCCGTTGGTGTCCGGGCCGGCATTGGCCATGGCCATCAGATACGGGGTGTCGAAGGCCAGGTCCGGATGGCACTCGTCCTCGAAGCCGTACCCGGGCCCGCCGAGGCCGTTGCCCAGGGGATCACCGCCCTGGATCATGAAACCGCTGATGACGGAGTGGAAGACCGTGCCGTCGTAGAGCGGGTTCCTGCTCTTCTCGCCGGTGCCCGGGTGGGTCCATTCGCGTGCGCCGCGGGCGAGCTCGACGAAGTTTCTGACCGTGACGGGGGCGTGGAGGGGGAAGAGCCGCACCTCGATGTCGCCGAGGGTGGTCTTCAAGGTGGCATACAGCTGCTCGGCCACGATCTGCCTTCCGTCGTCGTCCGCCGCGACACCTTCGATCCTTCCACGGTCCCGTCCGCGCGTCGCCGGGCGGCCGTGACTTCCGCCGGGTGGGCGGCGCGCGCCGGAGATTCGTGGCAGTGTCGACCGCAAGCCCCTGCTTGCCCTGGAACAGGCCGGAGGGGGCGATGGGCACCCATATGCCCGCCCGCGCATGCCGCACCGGCCGCGGACAGGCATGATCCGTAAAAGGGTGGAAAGTCGAAATACCGTACGCCACCGAGGAGGAGGAACCCGTGACCCGCATCGACAGCGTGCGCGCCGCGACCGGCTCGGCGAAGGACAGCGTGCTGCACGCCGCGGAAGTGGTGGCGCCCTACGCCGACACGGCCAAGGAGCGTGCCGCGTACTACGCGCAAGAGGCACGCGTACGGCTGGCGCCCGTGGTGTCGCAGGCCGCCGAACAGGCCCGCGTGCAGTACGACGCCCGGCTCGCCCCGCGCCTGGAGCAGGCCCGCACGCATGTACCGCCGAAGGTGGACCTGGCCGCACAGGAAGCCGCCGTCCGCACCCGCAAGGCGGCCCGGCAGGCCGCAGCCTACTCACGTCCGAAACTCGAACACGCCGTGGCCGCGACCGCTCCGGTCCGCGACGAGGCCGCCGCGCGCGGCGCCGCCGCGCTGGCCGCGCTGCGCGGCCAGGTCTCGGCCCAGGACATCCAGAAACTGGCCCGGCGCAACGCCCGGCGGTCCCGGACCGGCCGCGCCCTGAAGGTGGTGGCGGTGCTGACCGCCGTGGCGGGCGGCGCCTTCGCGGCCTGGAAGTGGTGGGACAAGCAGGCCAACCCCGACTGGCTGGTCGAACCGCCCGCGGCGACGGAGGTCCCCGACGAGGGCCGCATCACCTCCGTGGACGGCAGCGACGCCCAGAGCCTGGACCCCGAGGTCCAGGCGAAACAGGCGGAGGGCGACGCCGCGGACCGCGACGACGAGGTCTGAGCGCCAGGCATACATCGGGCAGACACCAGGAGACCCTCCGGCCGTGATCGATCGGGCCGGAGGGTCCTTCATGCGCGCAAAAAAGCCCCCTGAGACCGCGTTTCCGCAGATCAGGGGGCATTTCTCGGGGTGGAGCCTAGGGGAGTCGAACCCCTGACATCCGCCATGCAAAGACGGCGCTCTACCAACTGAGCTAAGGCCCCGGGAAGGAGCGACCGGCCGGAGGGATCACGTTCCGGCGGGCGCCGCAGACCAGAGTACCGGGTCACCCCCCGTATCCCGCAAAAAGATTGGGGGTCCCCGCGGATGACCACTCTCCGTAAGATGCTCGGCGTGGTTCGCTACAGCGAACCGCGGTTTTCAGGGGAAGCGATGGGGAGACGCAATGGACGCCGCACAGCAGGAAGCCACCGCCAGAGCGCGGGAGCTGCAGCGGAACTGGTACGGGGAGCCGTTGGGGGCGCTCTTCCGCAAGCTCATCGACGATCTCGGGCTGAACCAGGCCCGGCTCGCGGCGGTCCTGGGCCTGTCCGCGCCGATGCTCTCGCAGCTGATGAGCGGCCAGCGCGCGAAGATCGGCAATCCGGCGGTGGTCCAGCGGGTGCAGCTGCTGCAGGAACTGGCGTCCCAGGTCGCGGACGGCAGCGTCAGCGCCGCCGAGGCGACCGAGCGGATGGACGAGATCAAGAAGTCGCAGGGGGGCTCCGTGCTCAACAACACCACCCATACCACGAACAGTTCGGGTGCGCCCACGGTCAAGCGGGTGGTGCGCGAGATCCAGTCGCTGCTCCGCTCGGTGGCCGCCGCGGGTGACATCATCGACGCCGCGGACACCCTCGCCCCGAGCCACCCCGAACTCGCCGAGTTCCTCCGCGTCTACGGCGCCGGCCGCACCTCCGACGCCGTCGCGCACTACCAGTCCCACCAGAACTGACCGGCGGCCGGTTCGGGCAGGGGTCCGGGCCGGCCGGACGCGGGTACGTGGGGCAGGGGCGCGGGGGCGTGGGGGGCTTCGTCGGACCAGGGGAGGAGCGGCGGCTGCCATGGGTGAGGTCTTCGCCGGCCGGTACGAGCTGGCCGACCCGATCGGACGCGGTGGCGTGGGCGCCGTATGGCGTGCCTGGGACCATCGCCGCCGGCGGTATGTGGCCGCCAAGGTCCTCCAGCAGCGCGACGCCCACTCCCTGCTCCGCTTCGTCCGTGAGCAGGCGCTGCGCATCGACCACCCGCACGTCCTCGCCCCGGCCAGCTGGGCCGCCGACGACGACAAGGTGCTGTTCACCATGGACCTGGTCGCCGGCGGCTCCCTGGTGCACCTGGTCGGCGACTACGGCCCCCTCCCGCCGGCGTTCGTGTGCACGCTGCTGGACCAGCTGCTGTCCGGGCTCGCCGCCGTCCACGCCGAGGGCGTCGTCCACCGGGACATCAAGCCCGCCAACGTGCTCCTCGAAGCCACCGGCACCGGCCGGCCCCGGCTGCGGCTGTCCGACTTCGGCATCGCCATGCGGCTCGGCGAACCCCGGCTGACGGAGACCAACCTCGTGGTGGGGACGCCCGGTTACCTCGCCCCGGAGCAGATGCTGGGCGCCGAACCCGACTTCCCCGCCGACCTGTTCGCCGTCGGCCTGGTCGCCCTGTACCTCCTCGAAGGCGCCAAGCCCGACGCCAAGGCGCTGGTGCAGTACTTCCTGGAGCACGGAACGCCCGGCCCGCCCCAGGGCATTCCGGAACCGCTCTGGCAGGTCGTCGCCTCACTGCTCCAGCCCGATCCCGTGGACCGGTTCCGCACGGCCACGGGCGCGCGCAAGGCGCTCGCCGCCGCCGCGGAACTCCTGCCTGAGCCGGGTCCCGACGACGAACTCATCGAGATCTTCGACCAACTCGGCCCGCTTCCGCCGGGGTTCGGTCCCGGCGGTCCCCTCCAGCAGGCATCCGGCGTGGCGTCGGAACTGGTTCCGGGCGGGGTGGACGACTCGGGCGCGGCGGCTGATCCGGTTCAGGGCAGGGCGGTTGAGCGTGTCGACGGCAGGACGGCCGACCCCGTTCCGAGTTCCGCGGTGGAGACGGGTACGACGTCCCCCTACACCGGCTCCCTCTCGGACACGGGAAGCTTCCGCCTGCCGCAGCCCCAGCAGGTACCGGTCCACCCGGCCACGCCCCCGGGCCTCCTGCCGGCCCCGGCGCCGGACCCCCGTGTCGACACCGCCACCGCCGCCTACACCACCCGCGACCCGCAGGCTCCACCGCCCCCATCGGCCCCCCGTACGACCACCCGCGGGCGTCGGGCGCGGCGCGCGGCCCGGCGGCCCGGTCCCCCGGCCAGGGCCGCGATCCCGATCCTGCTGCTGGCGCTCGCCTGCTACGCCGTGGGTTTCTGGGCGCTGACCCGGGTGTGAGCCCGCCGGGCCGCCACCGTCCACCCGCCCAGGACCAGCAGCAGCGCGGTGCCCGTGCCGATCCCGCCGACGGCGACCAGCCGCATCACCCGGTCGCCGGCCCCGCCCCCGGTGTTCCCGGTCAGCGCGGCCTCCCGGTCCTCGTCGGTGACCGTGAAGACGTCGTCCGGCACGGGCCGGCCGGCGTACGCGGGCCCCGCCTGCGCGTGTCCGCCCACCCGGACCCGCAGGGTCACCTCGAACGGCCCCTGCCCGAAGGTGCCGGCCAGCTGCGTGCTGAGGTGCAGGACCAGGTAGTACGCGCCGGCGAAACGGACGGAGGTCACCCCTGCCGGAACGGCGTACCGGTTGGTGTACTCCACCGGCGGGAGCGGTGCGAGGGTGGCGGACTTCGGGGCGCCGGTGTAGCCGAGGGAGGCGTCGTCGACGTAGCCGCGGACGGGGTTGTGGAGGGAGAGGTTCAGGGCGCCGCCGACGTAGCCGTGGCCCGGGGCTCCGCGCAGGTCGGCGGAGGCGTGCAGCTGCCGGCCCCAGTCCAGCGGCACCTTGTAGAACCGGGTCTCGCCGGGGGTGAGACGGGTGCGCCAGATCCCTTGGCCCACCGGGCGCGCCGTGGCGAAACCGGTGCCGCCGGAGCGGTCCCGGGGGGTGCCGGTGAGGGGTTCCGGGGTGGCGGAGTCCCAGGTCCGCGGCGCGGTGCTGGGCGCGGCCCGCGTGAGGCCGGGTTCCGTGGCGGGCGCGATCTCCAGGTCCCAGGGCTCGGCCGAGGCCGCCGCGCCGGAACCCTCGGCGTCGAGGCGTTCCACGAGCAGGTAGTACGTCCCCCCGCCCTGGCACAGCGCCTTGCCGGCCTCGCGCTGGGCCAGGGCCGTGACCGGGCGGGGGCTGAGCCCGGCGCCGATGCGGGCGGAGGCGTAGAAGCAGGAGGCGCCGTTCGCGTCCCGGAGCGAGACGCGGATGCCGTCGGTGGCGGAGACGGTGGCGTCCGCCGGCGGTACGGCGGTGACGGGGACGTACGCCGTGTCCGTGGCGGTCAGGCGGAGGCGGTAGTACAGCCTGCCGTTGCGGGGCAGGGAGCTGCGGTAGGTGTGGCGGGGGTCGAGCAGGGCGGCGTCCGTGGTGCCCTTCGTGCCCGCGACGGTCAGGGCTCCGGGGGTGAAGGTGTACGGCTCCGGGCGCGCGTCGGCGGCGGCCGGAGGACCGGCCGGCAGGGCGAGGGCGGCGGTCGGCAGAGCGAAGACGGCGGAGACTCCCAGCAGCAGCACGATCACGGCACCCCGGGCGACGACGACCCGCCGCCGCACCCACGCCCCCGCCGGACACGCCGCCGGCCACCCGGCCGGCCCCGCCCCCGCCGCCGTACCGCCCCCTCGGCCCCGCACGCGCCACACCCCCAGTCGTCGGACGGCCGCACCGGACCGGCGACCGCAGGCCCATCCTGCCCCGGCCACCGCTGCGCCATCCGGGCAACGCGTACGCCCGTCCGAAACGCCCGGCACCGTCCGGCCCCGCCCGCCCCGCCCGTCTACCTCACCCGCCGGGACCCCGCAACACGCGGCAGGCGCCCGCGCGGCACGGCCGGGGAACGCGAAACCCCGACCGCGCAGGCGGCCGGGGTCGGTACAGATCGGGTATCGGGACTCACGAACCCGTGGGCACGGAGTCAGTCGCCTCCGTCCACAGATCCTGCTCGGCGCGATCCGCCTGGATCTGGCGGTACACGAGGAGCCCGCCGATGGCGGCCAGTGCGACCAGGAGCAGCTTCTTCACCGCGCGACCTCGTCTTTCCTTGACGTAGGGGACCTCTGGCGCCCGACTATACACACCGACCGATATCGATCGGTGACCTGCGTCGGGGCCCAACTCCCGCCCCGGGCAGCGGCCGAGGTTCCTCGCCCCCGTGCACCCGTCCGAGTGGTGTTGATCTGAACATCGACGCGCCACGGGCGTCGGTCCACCACTTCCCGGCCCACATACACATCATGAGGAAAGTACGCAAATCGCCCAACCCGAAAGTGAGGGGCCATGACCGCCCAGAACAAGGTCATGAAGCTGTGGACCGCCATCGTCACCGCCTTCCTCGCGCTGTGCACGGCGCTCGGACTCGTCTCCGCCACCACCACGACCGCCGCCGCGGCCGCACCCCAGACCGAGACCCCGAGCACCGGCACCGGCACCGCGCACCGCACCACCCCGACGATCCCGGCGATGCGCCACCGGGCCTGGTCACATGCCAGGGCCCTGCCCCCCACGATGAAGCAGCGGATCCGGGCCGAGGCCCACGGCAAGACGCCGAGCTGCCGCCACCGCCCCCTCGCCGAGACGCAGACGGAATCGCAGACGTGGGTACCGGAGCAGACGGGCACCAGGGCCCACGACCCCCACCTCTCGGACTCCCTCGACTGCTGATCCCTCCCCCACCGCAGTACCGCAACGTCTCGACCGCACGGCGACTTGCGTACGCACCAGTCGACACGGAACAGACCCCCGGCCGGGTTCGGCCGGGGGTCTCGCGCTTTTCCCGGTAGGTCATCCTCGTACGGCAACGACCCGCACCCCACGGAAAGGTGGTGAGCGCTGCCGTGAACCGGCGCGTCACCGTAGTCACCGCTGTCCACGGCCCGTCCGCCCGGTTCCTGCCGGACGCGTACACGTCCCTGTGCGCGCAGCGGCTGCCCTCCGGGTGGGAGTGGGAGTGGATCGTCCAGGAGGACGGCACGACGGACGCGGTCCGCCCGTACGTCCCCGACGACGCCCGCGTGAGCTTCCGCCAGGGCCGGCCGGGCGGACCCGGGGTCGCCCGGACGATCGCGCTGGCGCGCGCCGAGGGCGCGTACGTCAAGGTGCTGGACGCCGACGACCAGCTCACGCCGGGCGCGCTCGCCCGCGACCTGGCCGTACTGGAGGCGGACCGCACCGTCGGCTGGACGACGTGCCGCGTCCTCGACCTGCTGCCCGACGGTTCCACGGCCGCCTTCCCCAGTGATCCCGACGAGGGCCCGGTCGAGCGCGGTACCGTCCTCGACCACTGGAAGCGGAACGACTTCCTGGCCCCGGTCCACCCGGCGAGCCTGTGCGTGCGGCGGGAGCTGCTCACCGCGCTGGGCGGCTGGATGGCGCTGCCGGCCTCGGAGGACACCGGCCTGCTGCTGGCGCTGGACGCGGTGAGCCGCGGCTGGTTCTCGGCGGAGCCCGGTCTGCTGTACCGGAAGTGGGAGGGTCAGCTCACGGGGCGGGCGGCCCATGTCGACCCCGCCGAACGCGAGGCCCGCATGGCCGTCGCGGAGGCCCGGGCGCGCGCGCTCGCGGCCTTCGGCTGGACCTATCCACCGGCTCCTTCCGCTGCTCGGTGAACGACGGCCGTGCTACTCGGTCACGAAGGCCGTGCTGCTCGGTGACGACGGCCGTGCTACTCGGTGAGGACGATCGCCTGCGAGGGGCACTTCTCGGCGGCCTCCAGGATCGCCTCCCGGACCCGCGGGTCCCCGGCCGCGTCCGCTCCGCCGGACCGGACGACGCCGTACCCGTCCTCGAACGCGAACACGGCCGGCGCCCGGTGCGCGCACTCGGCGGAGCCGTAGCACAGGGAGCGGTCGACGGAGACCTTCATCTGTCCTCCAGTCGTCGGCGGTGGCCTTCAGATGGCCTTCAGGACGTCACTGCCCGGCCGCGCACCGCCTGAACCGGACCACCGGCTCGGCTCGTGACTACCGCTGCCCGCCCGCCGCCGCCAGCCAGTGGGCCACCCGGCGGACCGTCGGCTCGTCGAGCCGGTCGGCCAGGGTGCGGAGCGCCTCGCCGTCCTCGGGGCTCAGGTCGTACAGGCCCGCCTTGCTCAGCCCGGCCATGAGCACCTGGTGGCGGCGGTCCGTCATGCGTTCCGCGAGCCGGGCCGGTTCCGGGGAGCCGGGCGCGGGCCGCTCCGGTGCGGGGGCGGGGGCCTTGGCGGACGGGGTGCCGAAGAGCTGCCAGGCGCCGTCCTCGGGGCCCCACAGCGCGACCGTCACCTCGTCTCCGCGCGCCCGCGCGGTCCGGGTCATGTCGCCGACGGCGTACAGCACGGGAGCCCGGTACGGGGACTCCGCGCCCACCGTCCAGGAGTCCCGGGCGGGCTCGTGGAACATCGCCACCCAGCGTGGTTCGCCAGGCGGTCGCGGGCACCGGGGACGCTGCTTCTCCATGGCACTCACCCCTTCGGGAACGGCGGGCGAGCCGAACCGTAGCTGACACACCCTCAGATAGCCAGGTTCCCGCCCGCCCGGCACCGGTCCCTCCCCTCGTGGGGACCGGTGCCGAACGGTGCGGGGCTGTCGACCCGCGCCAAGTCGGCGGGGCGGCGCGGGTCGAAGAACGAGGACGGTTTCCGGGGTGCGCGCGGGTGGGCGCGGTCGCGGCGGGCGTACGTGGGTGTGCGTGAGGCTCACCCGCCGGGCGCGATGGGAGGTGGCCGACTTTGACCGAGAACGTTCGGTGCCATGGGCTGTCTCTCCGAGCGCTGAGCCGGTGGCCTGTCCGGACGGTACGTGACGGGTCCGCTACCGGGTTCGGATCCTGCCATCTGTCGCCGCCGCGGAGGAGGTTCCGGACTCCGGTCCAGCCCTTAACCGCAGGTCAGGCGTATAAGGTGAGTTTTCCGGTCCGGACGTCACACGCGGGGGAAAGTAAGGGGTGGGACCTTGAGTTCCGACTCAGGGGCACGCACAGCCTTCGCCGAGCGCCTCGCGCTGCTGTACAAGGAGGCCGGAAATCCTCCCCTCAAGAGCGTCGCCGAGGCGGTCGTACGGCTCCAGCGGGTCGATGAGCGCGGCCGGCCGGTCCGGGTGTCCGCGCAGCGGATCAGCGACTGGCGCCGGGCCAGGAACGTACCGGCCCAGTTCGCCGCACTCGCGGCGGTCCTGCAGATCCTGATCCCGGAAGCGCGCCGGCTGCGTCCCGCCCCGGTCTCCGCCGGCCTGTACGACCTCGCCCACTGGCAGCGGCTGTGGGAGCTGGCGCTGGCCGGACCGGCCGGTGACCGGCCCGTGCCGCCCTCGGAGGAGAACCGGCGGCCACCGGCCCAGGCCCCGCCCGTCGCCGGTGGGGTGTGTCCGTACCGGGGGCTGGCCCCGTACCGGCGGGAGGACGCCCGGTGGTTCTTCGGCCGGGAACGGAGCACGAAGGCCCTCGTCGCCCAGCTCCGCGGTGCCGAGCGGTCCGGTGGGCTGGTCATGCTGGTCGGCGCCTCCGGAGCCGGCAAGTCGTCCCTGCTGAACGCCGGCCTGGTCCCGGCGGTCCGGGGCGGGGCCCTGGGCGCGGGCGCTCATGGCGGGGCCGGGAACGCGGGCGCTCATGGCGCGGGCGCTCATGGCGGGGCCGGGAACGCGGGAGCTCATGGCGCGGGCGCTCACGGCGGAGCCGGGAACGCGGGCGCCCACGGCGGGGCCCTGGGCGCTGGTGGGGGCGCGGCCGGCAAGGGTGCGGCAGCCGACGGGACGGTCCCGTCCCGGCAGGAGCGGACACCCACCGGGGATCCCCCCGCCCAGGTCTCCTCGCCTCCGCCCCCGGTCGAGCGCTCCGACCACCCCGGCGACCGCTCCACCGACCAGCCCGGTGACCGCTCCACCGACCACCCCGGCGACGGTTCCTCCGGCCACCCCGCCGACCCGCCCGGCCCCGTCCTCCAGCTCGTCCCGGGTGCCGATCCGCTGGGCGAGCTGGTCCGCCGTATCCCCGATCTCGCCGCCGTCGCGGCCGACGCCCGCGCTGCCGAACGGGAGGCGGCGCAGAACCCGGCGCTGCCGGGCTGCGACGCCCCGCACATCGCCCGGGCCGTACGCGAGGCGGTCACGGCCTGGGCGGAGCGTGCGACGGGCCCCGGCGACCGGCCGGTCGTGATCGTGGACCAGTTCGAGGAGACGTTCACCCTCTGCGCGGACGAGGCGGACCGGCGCGTCTTCATCCACTTCCTGCACGCCGCCTGCACCCCGTCCGCCGGCGCCGCCGGACCCGCGCCCGTCCGGGTCGTCCTCGGCATCCGCGCCGACTTCTACGAGCAGTGCCTCGGCTACCCCGAACTGGCCGACGCGCTCCAGCACCGGCACATGGTGCTCGGCCCGCTGACCAGCACCGAACTGCGCGAGGCGGTGACCGGTCCGGCCAAGGCGGTGGGGCTGGAGCTGGAGCCGGGGCTCGCCGAGCTGATCGTGCGTGAGGTGAGCGCCGACGGACCGCGCGGCGCGCACGACGCGGGCGTGCTCCCGCTGCTCTCGCACGCCCTGCTGGCCACCTGGCAGCGCCGGAAGGCCGGCCGGCTGACGCTGGCCGGCTACCGCGCGGCCGGCGGCATCCAGGGCGCGGTCGCGGCGACCGCCGAGCGCGCCTGGTCCGGGCTGGACCCGGCGGCCCGTGCCGCCGCCCGGCTGCTCCTGCTGCGGCTGGTCCGGCTGGGCGAGGACACCCAGGCCACGCGCCGGCGCGGCACCCGGCGGCAGCTGGCGGAGGAGTCGTCGGACCCCGGCAAGACGGAGGAGTCGCTGGAGGCCCTGGTGCGGGCCCGGCTGGTGACGCTCGACGCGGGCACCGTGGAGATCACCCACGAGGCGCTGCTGCACGCCTGGCCCCGGCTGCGGCACTGGATCGACGAGGGCCGGGGCGACCATCTGCTGCGCCAGCGGCTGGAGGAGGACGGCCGGGCCTGGGAGGACTCGGGCCGGGACAGCTCCCTGCTGTACCGGGGGTCGCGGCTGGAGCAGGCCCGCAGCTGGGCCCGGTCGGCCGGCGACACGTATCTGACCCGGAGCGCGGTGGAGTTCCTGGCCGCCTCGGTGCGGCTGCGCAAGCGGTCGGTGTGGCTGAGCCGGGCCGCGGTCGCGGCGCTGGTGGCGCTGGCCGTGCTCGCGGCCGGTACGGCGGTGATCGCCTGGAAGCAGCGGGACGACGCCGTGTTCGAACAGGTGCTCGCCGAGGCCGACCGGGTCCAGCACACCGATCCGTCGCTGGCCGCCCAGCTCGACCTGGTCGCGCACCAGCTGCGCCCCGGCGACGAGAGCACGTACAGCCGCCTGATCTCGATCGTGAACGCACCGCTGGCCACCCCGCTGTCCGGCCACACCGGCGCCGTCTACCTCACCTCCTTCAGCCCCGACGGCAACACACTGGCCACGGCCAGCTACGACCGCACGGTCCGGCTGTGGAACGTGACCGACCCGCACCGCCCGGCCCCGCTGGGCACACCCCTGACCGGCCACACCAGCTGGGTGAGCAGTGCCGTCTTCAGCCCGGACGGCCGCACCCTGGCCAGCGCCGGCGACGACGGCACCGTCCGGCTGTGGGACGTCACCGACCCGGCGCACGCCCGCCCGCTGGGCAAGCCGCTCACCGGCCACCGGGGCACGATCTACCTGGTCGCCTTCAGCCCCGACGGACGCACGCTGGCCACGGCCGGCGAGGACCGGACCGTGCGGCTGTGGGACGTCACCGACCCGCGCCGGCCCGGCACCCTCGCCACGCTGCGCGGGCACAGCGCCGCCGTGCGCTGTGTGGCGTTCGGCCCGGACGGGCGGACGCTCGCGACGGGCGGCGACGACGACACGATCCGGCTGTGGGACGTGTCCGCGCCGCGCCGGCCGGAGCCGGTCAGGACCCTGCGGGGGCACACGGGCCTCGTGCACTCGGTGGCCTTCGGCCCCGACGGGCGCACCCTGGCCAGCGGCAGCGCGGACGACACCGTCCGGCTGTGGAACGTGACCGACCCCGCCCGCGCCGCGGCGGTCGGCTCGCCGCTGACCGGCCACACCGGCCCGGTCTGGTCGGTGGCGTTCAGCCCGGACGGCGGCCGGCTCGCCGCCGCGAGCGCGGACAGCACGGCGAGCCTGTGGAACGTCAGCGACCCGGCGTCCCCGTCCCAGGTCGGCGAGCCGCTCGCGGGCAGCAGCGGTGAGATGTACGCCCTGGGGTTCCGCCCGGACGGCCGTACCCTCGCCACCGGCAGCGGGGACGGCAAGGTGCGCCTGTGGTCGGTCCCGACCTCGGACATGATCGGCCGGAGCGGGGCGTTCCGACCGGACGGCCGGGTGCTGGTCACGGCCGCCCGGGACGGCAGGCTGCGGCTGTGGAACGTGACGCGGCCCGGCCGGCCCGTCCTGCTCGGCAAGCCGTTCATGCGGGCCGACGGCGACCAGCGCTCCCTCGTGTTCTCCCCCGACGGCCGCACGCTCGCCGTCCTCACCGGCGTGCGGACGGTGCACCTGTGGAACGTCACCGACCCCGCCCGCCCGGTCGCCGCCGGCCCGCCGCTGCGCCTGCGCACCCGCTTCATGGGCCCCGACGCGCTGGCCTACAGCCCGGACGGCCACACCCTGGCCACCGCCTACGACGACCGCACCGTCCAGCTGTGGGACGTACGCGACCCGGACCGCCCGGCCCCGCTCGGCAGGCCTCTCACCGGCCACCGGGGCTACATCAACAGCCTCGCCTTCAGCCCGGACGGCCACACCCTGGCCAGCGGCAGCGCGGACAGCACCATCCGGCTGTGGAACGTGACCGGCCCCGCGCACGCCCGCCCGCTGGGCAGGCCCCTCACCGAGCACTCCGGCCCGGTCAACGCGCTCGCCTTCGGCCCCGACGGCCACACCCTGGCCAGCGGCAGCGACGACGACACGGTCCGCCTGTGGAACACCACCGACCCCGCGCACACCGAACCCCTGGGCAAGCCGCTCACCGGCCACACCGAGGCGGTCACGTCCCTGACGTTCGGCGCCGGCGGCCACACCCTGGCCAGCGGCGGCAACGACAACACGGTCCGCCTGTGGAACGTCTCCGACCCCGCCTCGGCGTCTCCCATCGGCCAGTCGATGAGCCCCAACGCCAAGACGGGCAACTTCCTCGCCTTCAGCCCTGAGAGCCACGTCCTCGGCGTCTCCAGCGGCACCGACACGGTCCGCCTGTGGAGCCTGGACGCCGGCACGGCGATCCGGCACATCTGCTCGGTCACCCGCGGCGTCCTGACCCCGGGGCGCTGGCACGAGTACCTGCCGCGCCTCGGCTACGACCCCCCGTGCGGTCGATGATCGGCCAACCTGCCCGATTCCCCCCGGACTTGGCCCCACACAACCGACAACCTTGTTACCCTTGGCCATAGCCCGATCGCTGGTGCATCCCCCGTCGCCAGCGGTCGGGCCTTTTTCGTCCCCGGAACACCCCACCGCCCCAAAAAAGCAGAAGATCCCCGGCCCTGCTGGACCGGGGATCTTCGTGCTGGTGGGGCTAACAGGATTTGAACCTGTGGCCTCATCCTTATCAGGGATGCGCTCTAACCAACTGAGCTATAGCCCCGCCGCGCTCTGCGGTGTGTGTCCCGCGCGCTGACTCCTGAAGATTAGCGCACGACCGCGTCAGTCCCAAAATCGGTTGTCGGGGACCGTCAGAACGCCGCTGGTCCGGAGGTCACTCGTCCTCCGCCAGCGTCAGCTCGATGCCGCCCACGAAGCCCGCGGAGAGGTTGTAGATGAACGCGCCGAGCGTCGCGAGCGCCGTGGCCAGGACCACGTCGATGACCGCGATGATCGCCGCGAACGTCAGGACGTGGGGGAGCGACAGGAACGCCTGGAGGTCGAAACCGTTCGCCTCGTTCGAGCCGGTCGCCTCCGAGATCGTGCCGCCGACCGTCGAGAACACGCCCATCGCGTCCATGACCATCCACAGCACCGCCGAGGCGACGATCGTGCAGATGCCGAGCGCGATGGAGAGCAGGAAGCTGACCTTCATCACCGACCACGGGTCGGCCTTGGCCACCCGCAGCCGCGCCTTGCGGGTCCGCGGCGCCGTCCGCACGCCCGTACGCGGCTTGCGCATCGCACCGGTGGGCGCCTGCGCCGGGTAGGCCTGCGGCGGGTGGTAGGGCCCGTCGGGCTGCTCCGGTCGCCGCTCCCCGGGAAGCGGCGACGCCGGCCGCGCCTCACCGGACGCGGCCGGGCCTCGGGTGTCCGTCACAGTTCCCCCCTGGGATCCAGACGTACGGGAAGAGTCCGTCTCGGACACCTTCACCGGCTTCAGGTTCGTCGTCTGCGGGTCGTGCGCACCGCCGGCGGGCGCACTCCCCGCGGGCAGTCCGTTCGCGGCGGAGCCACGGCCGCCGCCGTCCGTTTCCGTACCCGTGGAGGTACCGGCCGATCCGGCGCCCGTGGCTCCGCTCACGCTGACTCACTCCTCGTGCTACTCGGCCGAGGGTGCCTCACCCTCGTCCGTGCCGGTGGTCGCGGCACCCTCGGCGGTCTCGTCCACGGCCACGTCGCCGTCGACTTCCTCCGCCTCGCGCCCCGCTTCGGCGTTACGTGCGATACCGACCACGGCATCGCGCTTGCCCAGATTGATCAGTTGGACGCCCATGGTGTCACGGCCCGTCTCCCTGACCTCGCTGACTCGCGTGCGAATCACACCGCCGGAGAGGGTGATCGCGAGGATTTCGTCGTTCTCCTCGACGATCAGCGCGCCGACGAGCGAACCACGGTCCTCCACGATCTTGGCGGCCTTGATGCCGAGGCCGCCGCGGCCCTGGACGCGGTACTCGTCGACGGCGGTCCGCTTCGCGTACCCACCGTCGGTGGCAGTGAACACGAACGTACCTGGTCGCACCACATTCATCGAGAGAAGCTCGTCGCCCTCCCGGAAACTCATCCCCTTGACGCCGGAGGTGGCGCGGCCCATCGGGCGCAGGGACTCGTCCGAGGCGGTGAACCGGATCGACTGCGCCTTCTTGCTGATCAGCAGCAGGTCGTCGTCCGCCGAGACCAGCTCGGCGCCGATCAGCTCGTCGTCCGAACCGTCCTCGCGCTCGCGCAGGTTGATGGCGATGACACCGCCGGAGCGGGGCGAATCGTAATCCTTCAGTGGCGTCTTCTTGACCAAGCCCGACTTGGTGGCCAGCACCAGGTAGGGCGCCGCCTCGTAGTCACGGATCGCCAGGATCTCGGCGATCGCCTCGTCCGGCTGGAAGGCGAGCAGGTTCGCCACGTGCTGGCCGCGCGCGTCCCGGCCGGCCTCGGGCAGCTCGTACGCCTTCGCCCGGTACACCCGGCCCTTGTTGGTGAAGAACAGCAGCCAGTGGTGCGTGGTGGAGACGAAGAAGTGGTCGACGATGTCGTCTTCCTTCAGCTTCGCGCCGCGCACGCCCTTTCCGCCGCGCTTCTGCGCCCGGTAGTCGTCCGTCTTCGTCCGCTTGACGTAACCGCCGCGCGTGACGGTGACGACGATGTCCTCCTCGGCGATCAGGTCCTCGATGGACATGTCGCCCTCGTACGGGATCAGCTTGGTCTGCCGGTCGTCGCCGTACTTCTCGACGATCGCGGCCAGCTCCTCGCTGACGATCCCGCGCTGGCGCACCGGCGAGGCGAGGATCTGGTTGTACTCGTTGATCTTCGCCTGGAGTTCGTCGTGCTCCTGGACGATCTTCTGCCGCTCCAGGGCCGCGAGGCGCCGCAGCTGCATCTCGAGGATGGCGTTGGCCTGGATCTCGTCGATCTCCAGCAGGTCCATCAGGCCCGTGCGCGCGACGTCGACGGTCTCGCTTCGCCGGATCAGCGCGATGACCTCGTCGATGGCGTCCAGGGCCTTCAGCAGACCGCGCAGGATGTGGGCGCGCTCCTCGGCCTTGCGCAGCCGGAACTTCGTCCGGCGGACGATGACCTCGATCTGGTGCGTCACCCAGTGGCGGATGAACGCGTCCAGGGACAGCGTGCGCGGCACGCCGTCGACCAGCGCGAGCATGTTCGCGCCGAAGTTCGTCTGCAGGTCCGTGTGCTTGTACAGGTTGTTCAGCACGACCTTGGCGACCGCGTCCCGCTTCAGGACGATCACCAGGCGCTGGCCGGTACGAGAGCTGGTCTCGTCGCGGACGTCCGCGATGCCGCCGATCTTGCCGTCCTTCACCAGGTCGGCGATCTTCTGCGCCAGGTTGTCCGGGTTCACCTGGTACGGCAGCTCGGTCACCACCAGGCACTGGCGGCCCTGGATCTCCTCGACCTCGACGACCGCGCGCATCGTGATGGAGCCGCGGCCGGTCCGGTACGCCTCCTCGATGCCCTTGCGGCCCACCACCAGGGCGCCGGTCGGGAAGTCGGGGCCCTTGATGCGCTCCATGAGCGCGTCCAGCAGCTCCTCGTGCGAGACCTCGGGGTTCTCCAGGTACCACTGGGCGCCGGCCGCGACCTCGCGCAGGTTGTGCGGCGGGATGTTGGTGGCCATGCCGACCGCGATCCCGGCCGAGCCGTTGATCAGCAGGTTCGGGAAGCGGGCCGGCAGGACGGTCGGCTCCTGGGAGCGGCCGTCGTAGTTGTCCGTGAAGTCGACGGTCTCCTCGTCGATGTCCCGGACCATCTCCATCGACAGCGGCGCCATCTTGCACTCGGTGTAGCGCATGGCCGCCGCCGGGTCGTTGCCCGGGGAGCCGAAGTTGCCGTTGGAGTCCACCAGCGGCATCCGCATCGACCACGGCTGGGCGAGGCGCACCAGGGCGTCGTAGATGGAGGAGTCGCCGTGCGGGTGGTAGTTGCCCATGACGTCGCCGACGACACGGGCGCACTTGTAGAAGCCGCGCTCGGGGCGGTAGCCGCCGTCGTACATCGCGTACAGCACACGGCGGTGGACGGGCTTGAGACCGTCCCGGACGTCGGGCAGCGCGCGGGACACGATGACGGACATCGCGTAGTCGAGGTACGAGCGCTGCATCTCCGTCTCGAGCCCGACGGGCTCGACACGCATCGCGAGTTCGCCGCCCTCTTCCGGGGTGACGGGAGTGTTCTCGTCGGCCATTGCTGGTGAAGATCCTTCCTGGTGCGGTCAGCTGAGACCGACTCAGATGTCGAGGAAGCGGACGTCCTTGGCGTTGCGCTGGATGAACTGGCGACGGGCCTCGACGTCCTCGCCCATGAGGACCGAGAACAGGTCGTCGGCCTGGGCGGCGTCGTCGAGGGTGACCTGGCCGAGGACCCGGTGCTCCTGGTCCATGGTGGTCACGCGCAGCTCCTCGGCGTTCATCTCGCCGAGACCCTTGAAGCGCTGGATCGAGTCCTCGCGGACGCGCTTGCCACGCTGGCGGCCCATCTCGATCAGCGCGTCGCGCTCACGGTCCGAGTAGGCGTACTCCACGTCGTCGCGGCCCCACTTGATCTTGTACAGCGGGGGGCGGGACAGGTACACGTGCCCGGCCTCGACCAGCGGCCGCATGAAGCGGAACAGGAAGGTCAGCAGCAGGGTGCTGATGTGCTGGCCGTCGACGTCGGCGTCCGCCATCAGGATGATCTTGTGATAGCGGAGCTTCTCGATGTCGAAGTCCTCGTGCACACCGGTGCCGAAGGCCGAGATCAGCGCCTGGATCTCCTGGTTCTGCAGGATCTTGTCGATCCGGGCCTTCTCCACGTTCAGGATCTTGCCGCGGATCGGGAGGATCGCCTGGTACTGCGGGTTCCGGCCGGACTTGGCCGAGCCGCCGGCGGAGTCACCCTCGACGATGAAGATCTCGCACTTGGCCGGGTCGTTGGACTGGCAGTCGGCCAGCTTGCCCGGCAGCGACGCCGACTCCAGCAACCCCTTGCGGCGGGTCAGGTCACGGGCCTTGCGGGCCGCCACACGCGCGGTGGCCGCCTGGATGCCCTTGCGGATGATGTCCGCGGCCTCGACCGGGTTGCGGTCCAGCCAGTCGTTGAGGTGCTCGTAGACCGCCTTCTGCACGAAGGTCTTCGCCTCCGTGTTGCCCAGCTTGGTCTTCGTCTGGCCCTCGAACTGCGGCTCGCTCAGCTTGACCGAGATGATCGCGGTCAGACCCTCGCGGATGTCGTCACCGGTGAGGTTGTCGTCCTTCTCGCGGAGCAGCTTCTTGTCGCGCGCGTACTTGTTGATGAGCGACGTCAGCGCGGCCCGGAAGCCCTCCTCGTGGGTACCGCCCTCGTGGGTGTGGATGATGTTCGCGAAGGAGTACACGCCCTCGGTGTAGCCGCTGTTCCACTGCATGGCGACCTCGAGGGACAGGCTCTTGTCCTTGTCCTCGGCCTCCAGCGAGACGACCGTCGGGTGCACCGCGTCTCCCTTGCGGGAGTTGAGGTACTTCACGAAGTCGACGATGCCGCCCTCGTAGTGGTACGTGACGGTCTTGACCTCGGCCTTCTCGTCCGCACCCGCCTCGTCCGCGCCGCTCGTGGCCTTCGCCGACTCGCGCTCGTCGGTGAGCCGGATCGTCAGGCCCTTGTTGAGGAACGCCATCTCCTGGAAACGCCGGGACAGCGTCTCGAAGGAGTACTCGGTGGTCTCGAAGATCTCCGGGTCGGCCCAGAAGGTGACCGACGTACCGGTCTCCTCCGTCGCCTCGTGCTTGGCCAGCGGCGCCGTCGGGACGCCCATCTTGTAGTCCTGCGTCCAGCGGTGGCCGTCGGTCCTCACCTCGACGGCGACCTTGGTGGACAGCGCGTTCACGACGGACACACCGACACCGTGCAGACCGCCGGAGACGGCGTACCCACCGCCGCCGAACTTGCCGCCCGCGTGCAGCACGGTCAGCACGACCTCGACGGCCGGCTTGCCCTCGGAGGGCACGATGCCCACCGGGATGCCACGGCCGTTGTCGACGACGCGCACGCCTCCGTCGGCGAGGATCGTCACGTCGATGGTGTCCGCGTAGCCGGCCAGTGCCTCGTCGACCGAGTTGTCGACGACCTCGTACACCAGGTGGTGCAGACCGCGCTCGCCCGTGGAGCCGATGTACATGCCGGGCCGCTTGCGGACCGCGTCCAGCCCTTCGAGCACGGTGATGGCGCTGGCGTCGTAGGACGCGGAGGCCGCGGCAGACTCCGTGGCCTCGGCGTTCACGCCGGCGTCGATGGACGGGATGTTCTCGTTGGGGTTGCCGGAATCGGCCACGAAGCGCCCTTTCTGGCACAGCACGAGCCGGGCTCGTCGGCAGGTTGCCGGAGCGGCTGCGGCATGTTGCGTTGGTAAGCCTTGATCAGCGTTGCTCAGCTTTTCCCGGGCGGTCCCCACGTTGGGGCGGGATTGTCTTCCAGTCTACCGGTAGCACTGACATCGATGGGGGTTTGCGGGCACCTGAGCCCCCATGTGCCGCCCTCAACCGGTCTCCGCCGGGTACCGATATACGGAAGGGGGCTCCAAGGGGCTCACAGCGGCACTCAGCGCTTCGAGCCGTCAACCGGTGGCTACTGGCGGGTCAGATGGCGATCCGAGGCCGTATCACGGGCGCCGCACGGTGCGACACCTCCGTGATCCACACCTGTGGACGCGGGTACGGCGGCTCGCCGGGCCGGGCGCCCGACGTGAGGTACATCACCCGTAGGTGTCGCCGGGTCCGGTGCTCCCCGGAGCCCGCAGCGGGCCGTAGCGGCGGGCCTGGCCGCCCGGATTGAGCACCTTGATCATCCGCACGCTGCCGTGCCCGAGATCCTCGTTGATCCGCGCCACCAGGGTGGGGGCGAGCACCCGCAGCTGGGTCGCCCAGGCCGTCGAGTCGCACTGGACGGTCAGCACCCGCTCGTCCTCGTCGTACCGCTGCGGCACACAGTGCTTGGCCAGGTCCTCGCCGACGATCTGCGGCCAGCGGCCCATCACCCCGCCCACCGCGGCCGGCTTCTCCCAGCCGCGCTCGGTGATCAGCCGGTTGATCGCCGCGCCCAGCGCCATGGGGTCGCGTCCGTCCGCGCGCGCGCCGGAGCGCAGGCCGCCGCCGCGCCGCGCCTGCTTCTTCTGCCGCGCCGCGTCCCCACGCGCGCGTGCCTGTTCCCTCGCCGCGCGCAACGCCACGCGCGCGAGGTCGACGCCGGAGGGCTCGTCGCTGCTCCCGGCGCCCGTGCTCCGGGGCTTCGGGGTGTTCGGGACCGGCTCTTCGGTGCTCATACGCGCTCCACCGTCCCGCCGGCCACCGCGTACCGCGCTCCGGCCAGCACAGGGGGTACGTCGTCGTCCACGGCGGCGGTGACCAGCACCTGCTCGCCGGGCGCGACCAGCTCCGCCAGCCGCTCCCGGCGGCGGGCGTCCAGCTCGGCGAAGACGTCGTCCAGGATCAGCACCGGCTCGTTGCCCTCGGCGCGCAGCAGGTCGTAGGAGGCCAGCCGCAGCGCGAGGGCGTAGGACCAGGACTCGCCGTGCGAGGCGTAGCCCTTGGCCGGCAGCTGACCGAGTTTGAGAAGCAGATCGTCCCGGTGCGGTCCCACCAGGGTGACGCCCCGCTCGATCTCCTGCTTGCGCGCCTCCGCGAGGGCCGCCATCAGCTGGGCGTAGAGGTCCTCGCGCGTGTGCGCCTCGCCGGGCGCCGACGGCTTGTACTCCAGCGCGACCGGACCGCCGCCGGGAGCGAGCTGTTCGTACGCCTTGTCGGCGAGCGGCCGCAGCGCGGCGATGAGATCCATCCGCTGGGCGAGCAGCTCAGCGCCCGCGCGCGCGAGGTGCTGGTCCCAGACGTCGAGGGTGGACAGATCCGCCCCCGGGCTCGAATCCGCTCCCCCGGGAGGTGCCCCCCTCCGCCCACCGTGCCGACGGGCCAGCGCGGCCGTCTTCAACAGGGTGTTGCGCTGCTTGAGCACCCGCTCGTAGTCCGAGCGCACGCCGGCCATCCGCGGGGACCGCGCGGTGATCAGCTCGTCGAGGAACCGCCGCCGCTCACCCGGGTCGCCCTTGACGAGCGCGAGGTCCTCGGGCGCGAACAGCACGGTCCGTACGATCCCCAGCACATCCCGCGGTCTGACCTGCGAGGACCGGTTGATGCGGGCGCGGTTGGCCCTGCCCGGGTTCAACTCCAGCTCGATCAGCTGCTGCCGGTCGCCCTGCCGGACCTGCGCCCGCACGACCGCCCGCTCGGCGCCCATGCGGACCAGGGGGGCGTCGGAGGCGACCCGGTGGCTGCCGAGGGTCGCCAGATATCCGACCGCCTCCACCAGATTGGTCTTGCCCTGCCCGTTGGGCCCGACGAAGGCGGTGACACCCGGGTCGAGCGGGACCTCGGCCCGGGCGTACGAGCGGAAGTCGGCGAGCGACAGATGCGTGACGTGCATGGTGGTACCGCCGACCTCCCTCAGGGGTGTGGATCGCGGAGCGATCCTGTGGATTACTTCTTCTCCACGGCGTGACCGCCGAACTGGTTGCGCAGCGCGGCGATCATCTTCATCTGCGGCGAGTCCTCCTGACGGGAGGCGAACCGCGCGAACAGCGACGCGGTGATCGCCGGCAGCGGCACCGCGTTGTCGATCGCGGCCTCCACAGTCCAGCGTCCCTCACCCGAGTCCTGTGCATAACCGCGCAGACCCTCCAGGTGCTCGTCCTCGTCGAGGGCGTTCACCGCGAGGTCCAGCAGCCAGGAGCGGATGACGGTGCCCTCCTGCCAGGAGCGGAACACCTCACGGACGTCCGTGACGGAGTCGACCTTCTCCAGCAGCTCCCAGCCCTCGGCGTAGGCCTGCATCATGGCGTACTCGATGCCGTTGTGGACCATCTTCGCGAAGTGGCCCGCGCCGACCTTGCCCGCGTGCACGGAACCGAAGTCGCCCTCCGGCTTCAGCGCGTCGAAGACCGGCTGCACCTTGGCGACGTTCTCGGCGTCGCCGCCGTACATCAGCGCGTACCCGTTCTCCAGGCCCCAGACGCCGCCGGAGACACCGCAGTCGACGAAGCCTATGCCCTTGGCGGCCAGCTCCTCGGCGTGCCTCTCGTCGTCCGTCCAGCGGGAGTTGCCGCCGTCCACGACCACGTCGCCGGGCTCCAGCAGCTCGGCCAGCTCGTCGATGGTCGACTGGGTGGGCTCGCCGGCCGGGACCATCACCCAGACCACGCGCGGGCCCTTGAGCTTGCCCACAAGCTCTTCCAGGCTGTGGACATCCGCGAGGTCCGCGTTGCGGTCGTATCCGATGACGGTGTGGCCCGCGCGGCGGATCCGCTCGCGCATGTTGCCGCCCATCTTGCCGAGGCCGACGAGACCGAGCTCCATCAGTTGTGTTCCTTAGGTCGCTGTGTGGCGTGAGAGGCACCGGAGTGCCGAGCCGAGCCTAAACCCGGACGCTCATGCACAGCTGTGGGCATAGCCGCTCACCTGCGGGAACGGTCCTGTCCGCGGATCATGCCGCCGTGGCTGCGCGGCCGGCGGTACTCCACCCGGCCGACCACGGTGCCGGGCGCCCCTACGGAACCCGGCACCGTGCACAGCTGTGGACAACGATCAGCCGCTGAGCCGCACCGGCATGATCAGGTACTTGTACGCCACGTCGGCCTCCGCGTCCACCGCCGGCTTACCGCTCAGCAGCGCCGGCTTCGTGGACGTGGTGAACGACAACTGCGCCACCGGGGAGTCGATCGCGCTCAGGCCGTCCAGCAGGAACGTCGGGTTGAAGGCGATGGAGATGTCATCGCCGTCCAGCTGGGCGTCCACCCTTTCCACAGCCTGTGCGTCGTCGCTCGACCCGGCCTCCAGGATCAGCACACCCTGCTCGAAGCTCAGCCGCACCGGGGTGTTCCGCTCGGCCACCAGCGCCACACGCTTCACAGCCTCGACGAACGGCGCGGTCTCGATCACGGCGACGGAGTTGAACTCGGTCGGGAAGAGCGTGCGGTACTTCGGCAGGTCGCCTTCGAGCAGGCGCGTGGTCGTACGCCGCCCGGCGCCCTCGAAACCGATCAGGCCCTCACCGGCACCGGACCCGGACAGCGCCAGGGTGACGCTGTCCCCGGCACCCAGCGACTTCGCGGTGTCCAGCAGGGTCTTCGCCGGGACCAGGGCGACCGCGGACGCGTCGGGGTTCTCCGGCTTCCACAGGAACTCGCGGACCGCGAAGCGGTAGCGGTCGGTGGAGGCCAGGGTGACCGTGTCGCCCTCGATCTCGATGCGCACACCGGTGAGCACCGGGAGCGTGTCGTCCCGGCCGGCCGCGATGGCGACCTGGGAGACGGCGGCGGCGAAGACCTCGCCGGGGACGGTGCCGGTCGCGTTCGGCATCTGCGGCAGCGCCGGGTACTCCTCCACAGGCAGGGTGTGGAGGGTGAACCGGGAGGAGCCGCACATCACGGTGACCCGTACACCGTCTGTGGAAATCTCCACCGGCCGGTTGGGGAGGGCGCGGGAGATGTCGGCGAGCAGCCGGCCGGAGACGAGGACGGTGCCCTCCTCCTCGACCTCCGCCTCGACGTTCACCCGCGCGGAGACCTCGTAGTCGAAGCTGGACAGGCTGAGCTGACCGTCCTCGGCCTTCAGCAGCAGGCCGGCGAGGACAGGCGCCGGCGGACGGGCCGGGAGGCTGCGTGCGGCCCACGCCACTGCCTCCGCGAGTACGTCGCGTTCCACCCGGATCTTCACCGTAAGCCGCCTCCTGATGCTGCCGTTGCTGCTGAGTCCTCCGACTCGGTGTCACCGCCCTCTGCGACGGGAAGGACACCGGAACCAGTCTGACGCACGGCACTGACAGTAGGTGCCCGTTGGGGTCAAGTCCGACCGAGGGGCAGCCGGGCTCCCGACAGCGAGTTGTGCACAGGCCCCGCTTCCAAACGATTCCCGAGCTCTCTCTAGTCGGGAGTAGTAGTAGGGCCTGTGGATACCGTGGATAACCACGTTTTCCCAGCTCAGCGCGGCAATTTTGTCCACCGGTCCTGTGGGTGGAGGCAGTGGACAACCCGGGCTGTCTGTGGAGAACGGAAAGTTCTGCACACGTCGCCCACAGGCTGAGGGCAGTTCTCCCCAGCTGTGTCCCCAGGAATACCCGGGTTTCCCACACCCCAATCCGGCAGCTTCCTGTGACGGCTTTCACTCGACGCGGTGAGCAGGTGCGTCGGGTTGCCGAACAGTGGACAGCGCTGTGGAGAAGCCGGGGATCGCTGGGGACAACTGCCCCCAGCCTGTGGGCCGCCGGTGGACAACTCCGTGCACAGGCTGTGGATCTCCGCGTTGTCCACAGTCTGTGGAGATCGTTCATCCACGATTCCACAGGCCTCTGAGCTGGGCGGAAGCCGTGGACGAGGCTTCCCTGTGGACGCAGTTCGGGACAACTCCACAGTCCCCAGGATGTGGACGGAAGAAAGTCGCCGAATCTGTGGAGAGTGGCCGTAACCAGGCAAGTAATCGAACACCGGGTGACGAGCGACCCCACCCCGTTCAGCCGGGCACCGGGCAAGGAGAGGCCCGCCGCCACGCGAAAAGGCGCCCCCGGGATCCGCGTCCCGGGGGCGCCTCTGTGCCGGCGCCGGCCGTACGTCAGCCGTTCTTGATCCGGTTCGTCAGCTCGGTCACCTGGTTGTAGATCGACCGCCGCTCGGCCATCAGCGCCCGGATCTTGCGGTCGGCGTGCATGACGGTCGTATGGTCCCGCCCACCGAACTGCGCCCCGATCTTCGGCAGCGACAGGTCCGTCAGCTCCCGGCACAGGTACATCGCGATCTGCCGTGCCGTGACCAGCTGACGGCCGCGCGAGCTGCCGCACAGGTCCTCGACCGTGAGCCCGAAGTAGTCCGCGGTGGCCGCCATGATGGCCGTCGCGGTGATCTCCGGCGTCGAGTCCTCGCCCCCGGGGATCAGATCCTTCAGGACGATCTCCGTCAGGCCCAGGTCCACCGGCTGCCGGTTGAGCGAGGCGAACGCCGTCACCCGGATCAGCGCGCCCTCCAGCTCACGGATGTTCCGTGAGATCCGGGAGGCGATGAACTCCAGCACCTCCGGCGGGGCGTTGAGCTGCTCCTGCACCGCCTTCTTCCGGAGGATCGCGATGCGCGTCTCCAGCTCGGGCGGCTGCACGTCGGTGATGAGGCCCCACTCGAAACGGTTCCGCAGCCGGTCCTCCAGCGTGACCAGCTGCTTGGGCGGCCGGTCGCTGGAGAGCACGATCTGCTTGTTGGCGTTGTGGAGCGTGTTGAAGGTGTGGAAGAACTCCTCCTGCGTCGACTCCTTGTCCGCGAGGAACTGGATGTCGTCGACGAGCAGGATGTCCATCTCCCGGTAGCGCTTGCGGAAGCTGTCGCCCTTGCCGTCGCGGATGGAGTTGATGAACTCGTTGGTGAACTCCTCCGAGCTGACGTACCGCACGCGCGTGCCCGGGTAGAGGCTGCGCGCGTAGTGCCCGATGGCGTGCAGCAGGTGCGTCTTGCCGAGCCCCGACTCCCCGTAGATGAACAGGGGGTTGTAGGCCTTCGCCGGAGCCTCGGCGACCGCGACCGCCGCCGCGTGCGCGAACCGGTTGGAGGCGCCGATGACGAACGTGTCGAACAGGTACTTCGGGTTCAGCCGCGCGGTCGGCTCACCGGGGCCGCTCGCCGGCGCGGGCTGCGCGGCCAGCGGTCCGGGGGCGCCCGTCGAGGGCACGTCCGGGCGGCCGGGACCACCGCGGTGCACCGGCGGCTCCGGCAGCTCACGGCGGACCGGGTCGCGCTGGTCGTACTCGGCCCGGGACGGGTCGTAGTCCGCGCGCGGGCCGTCGTAGTCGCCCCGCTGCTGCTCGTACGGCGGCCGGTCCATGCCCTGTGGCCGGTAGTCCTGGGACGGCGAGCCGTACGCGTCCGCGCCCGAGCCGTAGCCGTCCTGGGACGACGGCGAGGCGTACGGATCCCGCTCGGGGAAGCCGAGCCGGGGCTGCTGCCAGCCGTACTCGTCCTGCCCGTGGCGCGGCCAGGCGCCGGGCTCGGGGCGCTGGTACTCGGACGGGTAGGCCGGGCGGGCGGTGGGGAGCTGGTCCGGGCGGGCGGGCGGCAGCTGCTCGGCGCGCGGGTCGCTGCCCGGGCGGTCGGCGCGGTGGCGGCCGTAGCCCTCATACGGCCCGGCGGGCAGTTCCGGTTCCTCGTAGCGCGGCTTCGGCGTCTGCTGCGCGGGGGGTGCCGCGGGCGTCGGCGGCTCGCCCGCAGAGTCGTCCACGGTGATCGCGATCCGGATGGGACGGCCGCACTCCCGGCTCAGGGTCTCACTGACGATCGGTGCGAGACGGCCTTCCAGGACGTTCTTGGCGAATTCGTTCGGTACGGCGAGCAGCGCGGTGTCCGCGACCAGCGCGAGCGGCTGGCAGCGCCGGATCCAGTGCTCGTCCTTCGCCTCCACACCCTGACCGCGGCCCTCTCCGAGGAGCTGCTCCAGTACTCGTGGCCACACTGCGGCAAGATCGGCAGGTACGTCAGCCACAGGGCACGCTCTCTCACAGGTCCCACGAACGTGTGGTTCAGGGACGGGTCGGGATGAAAATCAGGTCGGGCGGGGATAAGGGAACGAATCGGAGTTCAGCCACGGTAGTCAGCGCGGCGGCTGCGGTTCAAGTTGTTGTCCCCAGCCTGTGGATAGTGTCTCTCGGTGACCCCCGGTTTGACCGGATGGCGTAGCCCCGCGTACCGTAACCAGGTCGAGTTGTCGATGGCTGCTGCCGCCTGCCTCCGATGGGCACAGATCACGTCAGGTGATCGGGAAGCGGTGCACTCGGGCGTGACGCGAGCTACTCGTGGGCGCACGGTGACAGCCAGGACGGCACCCCGCCACTACCGATTTCTTTCTGGAGCCCCCGAGTGAGCAAGCGCACCTTCCAGCCGAACAACCGTCGTCGCGCGAAGACCCACGGCTTCCGGCTGCGTATGCGCACCCGTGCCGGCCGCGCGATTCTCGCGTCCCGCCGTAGCAAGGGTCGCGCCCGCCTGTCCGCCTGATCCCGATCAGGTCATGACGTCGTGCTGCCCACCGAGAACCGGCTGAGGCGGCGCGAGGACTTCGCGACCGCGGTACGACGAGGTCGTCGGGCCGGACGCCCGACCCTCGTCGTCCACCTTCGAAGCGGTGCCACGGACCCGCACGCGCCTGGGGAGAGCGCTCCCCCGACGCGTGCGGGTTTCGTCGTGAGCAAGGCCGTGGGTGGCGCGGTCGTGCGCAACACAGTGAAGCGCAGACTGCGTCATCTGATGCGTGACCGAGTCGCCCTGTTTCCCCCCGGTAGCCTGGTAGTCGTACGAGCGCTGCCCGGAGCGGGCGACGCAGACCACGCACAGCTGGCCCGAGACCTGGACGCCGCCCTTCAGCGGCTGCTGGGAGGGGGCGCGCGATGAAGTACCCGCTGCTGGCTCTGATCAAGCTGTACCAGTGGACGATCAGTCCGTTGCTGGGGCCGGTGTGCAAGTACTACCCGTCGTGCTCCCACTACGGCTACACGGCCATCGACCGGCACGGTGCGATCAAGGGAACGGCACTCACCGCCTGGCGCATCCTCCGGTGCAATCCGTGGTCGCTCGGCGGTGTGGACCATGTTCCGCCGCGTAAGCGCCCGCGGTGGCACGAAATGCTGCGCAACGCGTGGCGCGCACGCAGGGGCGGGCCCTCCGCCGCCGAACCGGCCACCGAAGCGAAGCCCGCGAAGCCTGCTTCCGAGCTTCCTCCGAGCCCGGCCGCAGAGACCTCGTCCCATGCCCAAGGAGCATGATTAGTGGACACGATTGCCAGCCTCTTCAGCTTCATCACGACACCCGTCTCATGGGTCATCGTCCAGTTCCACACGGTGTACGGCGCCCTCTTCGGCCCTGACACCGGATGGGCCTGGGGCCTGTCCATCGTGTCCCTGGTGATCCTGATCCGCATCTGCCTGATCCCGCTCTTCGTGAAGCAGATCAAGGCGACCCGGGCCATGCAGACGCTCCAGCCCGAGATGAAGAAGATCCAGGAGCGCTACAAGAACGACAAGCAGCGTCAGTCCGAAGAGATGATGAAGCTGTACAAGGAGTCGGGTACCAACCCGCTCTCCTCGTGCCTTCCCATCCTGGCGCAGTCCCCGTTCTTCTTCGCCCTGTACCACGTGCTCAACGGCATCGCCTCGGGCCACACCATCGGTGTCATCAACGATTCGCTGCTGGCCAGCGCCCGTCAGGCGCACATCTTCGGGGCTCCGCTCGCCGCGAAGTTCAAGGACGGCTCCGGCACGATCCACGCCCTGGGCGCCTCGGTCACCGACGTCCGTGTCGTGACCGTAATCATGATCGTCCTGATGTCGGCGTCGCAGTTCTACACGCAGCGCCAGCTGATGACGAAGAACGTCGACACGACGGTGAAGACGCCGTTCATGCAGCAGCAGAAGATGCTGATGTACGTCTTCCCCATCATGTTCGCCGTCTTCGGCATCAACTTCCCGGTCGGTGTCCTCGTCTACTGGCTGACCACCAACGTGTGGACCATGGGCCAGCAGATGTACGTCATCCACAACAACCCGACCCCGGGCTCCAAGGCCCAGGCCGCCTACCTGGAGCGTCTGACCAAGCACGTCACGCACCACGGCAAGGTCCGCCGGCGGAGCGAGAAGACCATCGTCAAGGCGATCGTCGCCAAGGGACGCGACCGCAACGAGTTCGAGCGCAAGTTCATCAACGCGCTGACCAAGGCCGGCCTCGCCGCCCAGAACGACGGCACCGTGGTGAAGAGCACGGTCCACGCCGCGGCGCAGACCGAGGACGGTGCGCCCGTCGACACCACCACGGCCACCGCCGCCCGGCGCCAGCAGCCCAAGCGTCAGACCAAGGCCCAGCGCCAGTCCGGGCCCAAGCAGGCGGGTGAGCCCACCTCGCTGGAGAAGTCCGACGAGCCGCAGGACGCCAAGCCCGCCACTGCCAAGCAGCCCCAGAAGCCCGGCTCCGGCACCCGCAGCAAGGCCCAGTCCGGCCAGCGCAAGGGTGGTCCGCAGCGGCCCAAGTCCCCGTCCAAGAAGTAAGAAGGAGCCCATCCCGTGACGGAAGGCACCACCTCCGCCGCTGCCGAGGGTGCAGACACCCTCACCCGCCTGGAGCAGGAGGGTGAGATCGCGGCGGACTACCTGGAGGGTCTGCTGGACATCGCCGACCTCGACGGCGACATCGACATGGACGTCGAGGCCGACCGCGCCTCCGTGTCGATCATCAGCGACACCGGCAGCCGCGACCTGCAGAAGCTGGTCGGCCGGGACGGCGAGGTGCTGGAGGCGCTGCAGGAGCTGACGCGCCTGGCGGTGCACCGGGAGACCGGCGACCGCAGCCGGCTGATGCTGGACATCGCGGGGTACCGGGCGAAGAAGCGGTCCGAGCTGTCCGAGCTGGGTGCCAAGGCCGCCGCCGAGGTCAAGAGCACCGGCGAGCCCGTGAAGCTCAAGCCGATGACCCCGTTCGAGCGCAAGGTCGTGCACGACGCGGTCAAGGCCGCGGGGCTGCGCAGCGAGTCCGAGGGCGAGGAGCCGCAGCGCTTCGTCGTCGTGCTGCCCGCCTGATCGGCTCTCCCGTTCCACCGGCCCCGTCTGTTGAGCAGGCGGGGCCGAACTTTGTCAGCCTGGTAGTTCTGGTGGCCGGTGCGCGAAGCGCCGGCGCTGTACGGAAGGACGGTCCCCGTGACGGAGGCAGCGGAGCTTCCCCCCGCGCCCGAGCAGGCGCGCGAAGTGTTTGGTGATCGCTTCGCCGATGCGGTCCGCTATGCGGAGCTGCTCGCCGAGGCGGGCGTGCAGCGTGGCCTGATCGGCCCGCGGGAAGTGCCTCGTCTGTGGGAGCGGCACATCCTGAACTGCGCGGTGCTCTCCGAGGCCGTCCCCGAGGGAGTGACGGTCTGCGATGTCGGCTCCGGCGCCGGGCTGCCGGGCATCCCGCTGGCCCTGGTCCGCGAGGACCTGAACATCACGCTGCTGGAGCCCCTGCTGCGGCGCACCAACTTCCTCACGGAGGTCGTCGAGCTGCTCGGCCTGGACCACGTCACCGTGGTGCGCGGCCGTGCCGAGGAGGTCCTGGGCAAGCTCCCGCCGGTCCATGTGGTCACCGCCCGGGCCGTGGCCCCGCTCGACCGCCTGGCCACCTGGGGCATTCCGCTGCTGCGGCCGTACGGCGAGATGCTCGCGCTCAAGGGCGACACCGCCGAGGAGGAACTCAAGGCATCCGCTGCCGCGCTCAGCAAGCTCGGCGCGGTGGAGACGTCCATCCTCCATGTGGGTGAGGGCATTGTGGATCCGCTGTCGACAGTGGTGCGGGTCGAGGTCGGTGAGAGCCCGGGCGGCGTCCGCTTCGCCGCCAAGCGCGCGAAGGCGGCTCGGACTGGCCGGACGCGCCGACGTCGCTGATCCGTCCTGACGACGAGACGTACTCCACACAAGCTGCCAAACCTGCGCAAGCCGGAGTGTCGCGACGATCCGGTCGCAGCCGCTGTGCATCGTGTTTCACGTGAAACGTCGCTCACTGCTGCACGGCATCATCAGTCGTGGCCGCGCTGCGGCCGAACCGCGCGACCGTAAGCCTCTCGGTTCCCTCGGAGAGGCCCCCTCCCCGGACACTCCGGCCCTATCCCTGGCAACTCCGTCCTCCTCCGGAGGCACGGAGTTGTCCACAGAGGTGGATTTCTCCACAGAAGACCAGGCCTCACTGGTTCACGACCCCGAAGACATGGGAGGCTCTGTTCATTGCGAGCCTGAAGTCGAGGAGAGTGAATCCTTGCGGTCCGACGCCAACATCGCGGGACCGATGACCGATCCGGTCCCCGGTCCCCGTACCGAGTCGATGGGGGCGGATGTTTCACGTGAAACACCGCCTCCGATGGACGACACTCCCATCGGTCGTGCGGCCCAACTGGCGGTGGAGGCTCTCGGCCGCGCCGGCGAAGGCCTGCCTCGACCGGAGCAGACCAGAGTCATCGTGGTCGCCAACCAGAAGGGTGGCGTGGGCAAGACGACGACGACCGTCAACCTTGCCGCTTCGCTGGCTCTGCACGGTGCCCGCGTCCTGGTGATCGACCTCGACCCGCAGGGCAACGCGTCCACGGCCCTCGGGATCGACCACCACGCCGACGTTCCTTCCATCTACGACGTGTTGGTCGAAAGCAAGCCTCTCGCCGAGGTTGTCCAGCCCGTCGTGGATGTCGAAGGCCTCTTCTGTGCCCCCGCCACCATCGATCTCGCCGGTGCGGAGATCGAGTTGGTGTCCCTGGTGGCCCGGGAGAGCCGGCTTCAGCGGGCCATCCAGGCGTATGAGCAGCCGTTGGACTACATCCTCATCGACTGCCCGCCCTCGCTCGGTCTGTTGACGGTCAACGCGCTTGTCGCGGGTGCCGAGGTACTCATCCCGATCCAGTGCGAGTACTACGCGCTCGAAGGCCTCGGTCAACTCCTGCGCAACGTCGACCTGGTGCGGGGGCACCTCAACCCCGCCCTGCATGTGTCGACCATCCTGCTCACCATGTACGACGGCCGGACGCGCCTTGCCTCCCAGGTCGCGGAAGAGGTGCGCAACCATTTCGGTGACGAGGTGCTGCGGACGAGCATTCCCCGCTCCGTCCGTATCTCCGAGGCACCGAGCTACGGGCAGACGGTGCTGACTTACGATCCAGGATCAAGCGGCGCCCTCTCGTATCTTGAGGCGGCCCGAGAAATCGCGCTGAAGGGCATCGGCGTCAGCTACGACGCGAGCCAGGCCCATATCGGCGCTCAAAAAGACCCGAGCATGGTGGAGGGGATCCAGTGAGCGAGCGACGGAGGGGTCTGGGCCGTGGTCTCGGCGCACTGATCCCTGCTGCCCCGACGGAGAAGGCACCGGCTCCGGCGGCGATGGGGGGCGGAGGATCCGGCTCCCCCGGAGTCGTCCCGGTGCTGGCGACCGACCGCGGGGTGGCCGCGGCGAAGGTGGCCACACTGCCGCCGGTTGCACAGGAGACAGAGGTGGCTCCGACGAGCCCGGTCGCCGAGGCGCCCGCGCCCCCGATGGGCGCCCACTTCGCCGAGATCCCCCTCGACGCCATCGCGCCGAACCCACGCCAGCCACGTGAGATCTTCGACGAGGACGCGCTCCAGGAACTGGTCACCTCCATCAAGGAGGTCGGTCTGCTGCAGCCCGTCGTGGTGCGGCAGCTGGGGCCCGGCCGCTATGAGCTGATCATGGGCGAGCGGCGCTGGCGCGCCTGCCGTGAGGCCGGCCTGGAGGCCATCCCGGCCATCGTGCGGGCCACGGACGACGAGAAGCTTCTCCTGGACGCACTGCTGGAGAACCTGCACCGCGCGCAGCTGAACCCGATCGAAGAGGCCGCCGCCTACGATCAGCTGCTGAAGGACTTCAACTGCACGCATGACCAGCTGGCCGACCGGATCGGTCGATCCCGTCCGCAGGTCTCCAACACTCTGCGTCTGCTGAAGCTGTCCCCGACCGTCCAGAAGCGGGTGGCGGCCGGAGTGCTCTCGGCCGGCCACGCCCGGGCGCTGCTGGCCGTCGAGGACTCGGAGGAGCAGGACCGGCTGGCGCACCGGATCGTGGCCGAGGGACTGTCGGTGCGCTCCGTGGAAGAGATCGTGACGCTGATGGGCTCGCGGCCTCAGAAGGCCGCGCGCTCCCGGGGTCCCCGCGCCGGGTCGGTGCCCTCCCCGGCGCTGAGCGAGCTGGCCACGCGGCTCTCGGACCGCTTCGAGACGCGGGTGAAGGTCGAGCTGGGCCAGAAGAAGGGCAAGATCACCGTGGAGTTCGCCTCCCCGGACGATCTGGAGAGGATCCTCAGCACGCTCGCCCCGGGCGAGAAGCTGGCCCTGCAGAAGAGCCTCCAGGAGAGCGACGGCGAGGATACGCACGACTGATCCTCGTGCGGGGCCGCCCCGTGGAGCAGTGGAGCGGGCCGTGTCCGGTGTGTACCGGAACACGGTCCGCTCTTTGCTTTGGTGCGGTATCGAGTGAATCCGATCGTGGATACGATGCGATCAGATAGGGCACATCCACCGGACAGCGTCTGCATCTGTGAGTGGAGAGACGGGGGCAGCCGCTCGCGATGCGGCGGGCGAAGGAAGCGAGGATCAGCCTTCATGGGGCGTCGGCTCGTGCCGCTCACACTGGACAACGTTCAGGACCTTCCCCACCGTTGTCGTTCGTGTGTCTTCTGGGAGCTGGACCCCGTCAGCGGCGAAGCGGCGGTGAAGGCGGGCACCGCCGCGCTGGAGAAGGAATCCTGGATCTCCGCCGTCCTGCTGGACTGGGGGTCGTGCGGCCGGGTGGTGTACGTCGATGACGTACCGGCGGGCTTCGTCCTCTACGCTCCTCCGGCCTATGTCCCCCGCTCGACGGCCTTCCCCACGAGCCCGGTCTCGCCGGACGCCGTCCAGCTGATGACCGGTTTCATCATGCCGGGATATCAGGGGCAGGGGTTGGGCCGGGTGCTGGTGCAGGCGGTCGCCAAGGATCTGCTGCGTCGGGGCTTCAGGGCGATCGAGGCGTTCGGCGACTCCCGCTGGAAGGAGCCCGCCTGTCTGCTGCCCGCCGAGCATCTGCTGGCCGTGGGCTTCAAGACGGTCCGGCAGCATCCGACGCATCCCCGGTTGCGGCTGGAGTTGCGGTCCACGCTCTCTTGGAAGGAAGACGTGGAGATGGCGCTCGACCGGCTCCTGGGGGCGGTCCAGAAGGAGCCCGCGCTGAGGCCGCTGTAGCGCAGAAGGCTCACCACGAAACGAAAGGGGCCGACCCTTGCGGGCCGGCCCCTTCATGTTTCACGTGAAACGTCACTTGGTGATGAACTCTTCGAGGTCGCGGAGAAGCGCGGCCTTGGGCTTGGCGCCGACGATGGTCTTGGCAACCTCGCCGCCCTGGTAGACGTTCAGGGTCGGGATGGACATGACGCCGTACTTGGCGGCCGTGCCCGGGTTCTCGTCGATGTTGAGCTTGACGATCTCGATCTTGTCGCCGTGCTCAGCGGCGATCGCCTCCAGGGACGGGGCGATCTGACGGCACGGCCCGCACCACTCCGCCCAGAAGTCCACGAGGACAGGCTTGTCGCTCTTGAGGACCTCCTGATCGAAGGAGTCGTCGGTCACAGTCTTCAGGTTGCCGGCCACGGTGGGCTCCTTACCTTGGTCGTGCGGTGGGGTGAGGGAGAGGAAAGGTCAGACGGCGGTCTTCTCGGGCTCCGCCTTCTCCTCGTCCGCGAGGGCGGCGAGGAAGCGCTCGGCGTCCAGGGCGGCGGAGCAGCCGGTCCCGGCCGCGGTGATCGCCTGACGGTAGGTGTGGTCGACCACGTCACCGGCGGCGAAGACACCGGTCACGTTGGTGCGGGTGGACGGGGAGTCGACCTTCACGTAGCCCTCCTCGTCCAGGTCCAGCTGGCCCTTGAACAGCTCGGTGCGCGGGTCGTGGCCGATCGCGATGAACAGGCCCGTCGCGGGCAGCTCGGACAGCTCGCCGGTCTTGACGTTGCGCAGCTTCAGGCTGGAGAGCTTCTGGTCGCCCTGGATCTCAGCGACCTCGCTGTCCCAGACGAACTTGATCTTCGGGTCACCGAAGGCACGCTCCTGCATCGCCTTGGAGGCGCGCAGGGTGTTCCGGCGGTGGACGATCGTCACGGACTTGGCGAACCGCGAGAGGAAGGTGGCCTCCTCCATCGCGGTGTCGCCACCACCGATCACGGCGATGTCGTGGTCCTTGAAGAAGAACCCGTCACAGGTGGCGCACCAGGAGACGCCACGGCCGGAGAGCGCGTCCTCGTTCGGCAGGCCCAGCTTGCGGTGCTGGGAGCCGGTGGTGACGATGACGGCCTTCGCCCGGTGCACGGTACCCGCGGTATCGGTGACGGTCTTGATCTCACCGGTCAGGTCGACGGAGACGACGTCGTCCGGAACCAGCTCGGCACCGAATCGCTCGGCCTGGGCGCGCATGTTGTCCATGAGCTCGGGGCCCATGATGCCGTCGCGGAAGCCCGGGAAGTTCTCCACCTCGGTGGTGTTCATCAGCGCACCACCCGCGGTGACAGCGCCCTCGAACACCAGGGGCTTCAGCGACGCACGGGCGGTGTAGAGCGCCGCCGTGTAGCCTGCGGGCCCGGAGCCGATGATGATCACGTTACGGACGTCGCTCACGGCTTGATTCCTCGTCTCTGGTCTGTGTCAGTCGACCGGTGGGAGTCCCTTTCGGGACTCTCACCCCACCCAACGGATCCTACGGGGCCCGCATTCCCGGTGTGCCCCGGCACACGCGTGCCCAGGAACGACCGAAGGAGTGTTCCAACCGGCTCAGTGACGCGCGACGGACTGCTTCAGAAGGACCTGGCCGGCCGAAGCCGTCGGCTGGTGCACACAGGCCGCGTCCACCACATAGGCGGTGACCCGCTTCCTGTCGTGTGCGTCGGCTACGACGACGAGGTAGGCAGGCTTCCCCGCGTACGTTCCCGTCTTGGCGCCCAGGACGTCAGCGCTCTGGTTGAGCGCTTGCCGGACACAGTCGGGGACCGGAACCGCGGTCTGGAGCAGGGTGTTGGGGCCCTCGGTCGAGCCGGGTGTGTCCGACCCGCCGTCGCCGCCCAGTCGGGGCTTCACGCTGTCCGGCGGCAGGCCCTTCTTGGGGGTGAGGAGGGCGTGCACCTGGTTCTGCACGCTGTCGCCGGAGAAGGTGTCGGCGGAGGCGGTCGGTGTCCCGTGGGCGGTCGTGTGGTCGCTGGTGTCCCCGAGCGACTTCACGATCAGGCCTCCGGCGCCCAGCACCGCGGCGGTGAGAACGGCGCCCAGGACGAGCCGGCCACGGCGCCGCCCATGCTGGGACCCCTTGCGCCCAGGCCCGGTCCCCGCACGCGGACGCCCCGCGGGGCGGTCGGCGGGGTGATCAGTGGCAGGAACAGTGGAGTGGACAGCGGGGGGTGTACTGGGGTGGGCAGTGAGGGGCGATGTTTCACGTGAAACATCGCCTGCGGTGTCCTCGCCGCCCGCGTTCCGTGGTGCCTCGGCGGCAAGGGCGACGCCGAGGCGCTCGACCACATCGTCCGGCATGGGCTCCAACGCCGCTGCGGACCCCAGCAGGCCCCGGATCTCCCCCAGTGACGTATAGACGTCCGCGCACGCTTCGCACGCGTCCAGATGGCGTCGTACGTCAGCGCTGCGGTCCGGCGGAAGGAGGTCTTCGGTGAGGTCGGAGATCTCCGCGACGTCCGGGTGCCCGGCCGTGTCTGTCGTGGACGTCACGCTCGCCCACCTCCGCCCTTCACTACGGCTGAATCGCTCGGTCCCGCGTCCCTGGGATGCCCGCTCGGTGACCCCGTTGCCGGTGGGACGGATGACCCCTGCCCCCGGTTCCGTTCCCGGCCGGTCTCCTTCCCGCTCCCGGCACCGGCCGATCGTGCCTCCGGGGCGCCTTCGGGCCGTAGATGCGTGAGCAGCGGCAGCAGCCTGGCCCTGCCCCGGGCGCACCGGCTCTTCACCGTCCCCGTCGGGACATCGAGGATCCGCGCGGCCTCCGCCACGGGGTAGCCCTGCATGTCCACCAGGACCAGAGCGGCCCGCTGCTCCGGCGGAAGGGTGCCGAGCGCTTCGAGGAGCTGGCGGTGCACGTCCTTCCGCTCGGCCGGTGCCGAGGCGGACTCGTACGGCTCCAGCAGCTGCTCCAGCCGTTCTGTGTCGTCGACCGGAGCCGTCTTCCGGGACGCCGTCTTCCGCGCCCGGTCCAGGCAGGCGTTCACCGTGATCCGGTGCAGCCACGTCGTGACGGCCGACTGCCCCCGGAAGGTGTGGGCGGCCCGGTAGGCCGACACCAAGGCGTCCTGAACCGCGTCAGCGGCCTCCTCACGGTCCCCCAGGGTCCGCAGGGCGACCGCCCAGAGCCGGTCCCGGTGGCGCCGCACGATCTCACCGAAGGCCTCGGGGTCGCCTTCCACGTGGCGGGCGAGCAGGTCGCGGTCGCCCACTCCGTCGTATCCGGCGCCCTCCGCCATCTGCCCCCTCCGGTCCGGGTGAGACGTCAGCCCGTGAACTTCACTTCGCCGATGGCCTGCTTGTAGCCGGCACTGGCGTACAGGGTGGAGTCGTACCCCGAGTTGGGCACGGCCGTCAGCCAGACGAGAACGTACCGCGTCTTGACCGGCTTGGTGACCTTCACCGTGGCCGTGGTACCCGTCGTCGTGACGCTGCCGATCTTCGTCATGGAATCCAGCGAGGCCGGCGACAGGGAATCCGCGGTGTACAGCTCGACCGTCGTGTGGTCACCGCCGTAGCGGAGGTCGACGGTGGCCGTGCTGAGCTTCTCGGCCGAGCCGAGGTCGTACACGATGCCGACGCCCGGCTTGAACGGCGCGATCGTCGGACCTTCGTTGAAGCTCTTGGTCTTCCAGTACGTCGAGGTGTCGCCGTCGTAGGTCTTCGGGATGTTGCCGGGGCTCTGGGCATCGCCCTCGGCGACGAACTCCTGGCCGTTCTGGATCTTTATCGGAGTCGGCTTCGGCTTCACGGCGTTCTTGTCGCCGCCGTCCGTCGTCTGGCTCTTGTTGGTGTCGTCCGAGTTCCCGCCCCGGTCCATCAGAGCGTCCGCCAGCTGCCAGCTGCCCAGACCCAGGGCGGCGATGAGCAGGGCCGACACCGCCCACTTCAGGGCCTTCCCGGTGCGGCTCTGCAGCGGGGGCGGCGGGGGAGCGATCGGCTGGGTGGCCCCCGGGTGCGGGGCCGGGCGGCCGTAGGTCCCCTGCTGATAGGTGGTGCGCTGGTACTCCGGCGGGGCCGTGAACGCCGGCTCGGGCGGGCGGATGCGCGGCATCTCACCGATCGCCTTCACCAACTCCTCCGGTGTCGTGCACGGAGCCTCGTGACGGGACGCCGTGGCGCCGTCGTTGACGAGGGCGCGCATGGCGAGTTCGGACAGGCCGCGGTGCACACCGGCCCGCACCTGGTCCGGAGGGATGAGGCCGATGTCCTTGGGGAGACCGGACAGACCGTAGGCGTCGCTCTCGTAGGGCCAGCGCTGGGTCAGCGCCGCGTACAGCAGGGCGCCGATCGCCTCGGTGTCGGTGCGCTGCGGGGTGTCGGAGCTGACGCCCCGCAACGCGGCGTTCACGGCGAGACCACGGATGCGCCACTGGCCGGTGGACGTGCGCAGCACGGCGTTCGGGTTCAGCCGCAGATGGGCCAGACCCTCCCGGTGCGCGGCGGCCATCGCGGAGGCGACCTGACTGACCATCTGGTAGGCGTCGTGCGGCTCCAGCGGGCCGCCGGCGAGCAGCGTGGACAGTTCTGTGGCGTCGGGCAGCCACTCGTGGACGACGTAGACGAGCTCGTTCTCCTCGACGGCGTCGAGGACCTGGACGAAGCGTGGATCGCCCAGGAGGGCGGAGGAACGGGCGGCGGCGAGGACGGAGCGGGCCCGGGCGTGGTCCGCGGGCAGTACATGGACGCCGACGGCACGACGGAGTTTCTCGTCGACCGCACGCCAACTGCTGAATCCGTCCAGACGGGTGACGCACTCCTCCAGCCGGTAGCGTCTGGCGAGCTTGTGACCGCTGTGCAACTCCGCAGGCGAGGCCTTCCGTCCGGAACCTTCGGTTTCGCCGCTCCCCTGTGCCTCGTCGCTGTCCGTGTCCCGCTCCGGGTTCTTGGCCACCCCGTCGGCCGTGGACTGGTCCGCCTTGGCGGTCAGCGGTTGCTCACCGCTGTTGTCTGCCACGTCGACGGCAGCCGTGCTCCGTTCCGCCACCGTCGTCCCTGCCTCCCCATCCGTTGCACGCTGTCCGACGCCGAAACCAATTGTGCCCACAGTCCGCCGCTATGCACGACACACAGCAGCGGACGATGGTTGTGCGCCTACCCCCGCCTCAACGCCCCAGACGCCCGCGCACCATTCCGACGAGCGAGTTGAGTTCCTCGATGCGCATCCGGCGGGCGGCGACGAAGAAGACTCCGAACAGGACGGCACCACCGGCGATCAGTGCGGCGAAGGAGCCGACGACGCCGAGGCCGAGGGTGTGCCCGATGCCGTAGCAGGCCGCGCCGCTGAGCAGAGCCGCCGGAACCGAGGCGATACCCAGCCGTGCGTAGGTGCGCAGCACCCGGGCGCCGTCCAGGTCCCCGCCCAGCCGCTTGCGCAGTCGGCGCCAGGCGACGCCCACCCCGATGGCATAGGCGAGGCCGTAGGCGGCGGCCATGCCGGCGACGGCCCAGCGCGCCGGCAGCAGGAAGTAGCACAGGAGCGACGCGCCCGCGTTGACCACGGCCACGATGACCGTGTTGTAGAAGGGCGTGCGGGTGTCCTCGTAGGCGTAGAAGGCGCGCAGGACGACGTACTGCACGGAGTAGGGGATCAGACCGAGGGCGAAGGCCATCAGCATGTAGCCCATGTTGGTGGCCGCGCCGGTGCCGGCGGAGCCGAAGATCAGCGTGCACATCGGGATGCCGAGCGAGACGAACCCGAAGGCGATCGGCACGATGGCGACCGCGGTGGTGCGCAGACCCTGGGAGATGTCGTCGCGGATGGCGCCCGCGTCGCCCTCGGCGGCCGAGCGCGAGATACGCGGCAGCAGGGCGGCCATCAGGGAGACGGTGATGATGGCCTGCGGCAGGCCCCAGATCAGCTGGGCGTTGGCGTAGGCGGCGAAGCCGGTGCCCTTGACCCCGGAGTCCTTGCCGGCGGCGGTGGACAGCTGGGTCACGACCATGGCGCCCGCCTGGTTGGCGAGGACGAACAGGACTGTCCACTTGGCGAGCATCGCGGCCTTGCCCAGGCCGTGGCCCCTCCAGTCGAAGCGGAGCCGGATCCGGAAGCCGGTCTCGCGCAGGTAGGGGATCATCGCCAGGGCCTGGACGACCAGGCCGAGCAGCACGCCGACGCCGAGCAGGCGCTGGCCCTCCGGCGGGATGGTGGTGACGTCCATGTGGGAGTTGGCGGCGGTGCCGTAGACCCAGATGAACATGCCGAGCGTCACGATGATGACGATGTTGTTCAGGACCGGGGTCCACATCATCGCGCCGAACTTCCCGCGCGCGTTGAGGATCTGACCCATCACCACATGGATGCCCATGAAGAAGATCGAGGGCAGGAAGTAGCGGGTGAAGGTGACCGCGACCTCGTTCGCCGCCGGATTGCTGGCCACCGGGTTGGCGAGCAGCCGCACCAGGAGAGGCGCGGCGAACATCGCGAGTCCGGTCAGGGCGGCCAGGGCCACCATCACGAGGGTCAGCAGCCGGTTGGCGAAGGCCTCGCCGCCGTCCTCGTCCTCCTTCATGGAGCGCACCAGCTGGGGCACGAACACGGAGTTCAGGCCGCCGCCGACGGTGAGGATGTAGATCATCGTCGGCAGCTGGTAGGCCACCTGGAAGGAGTCGGCGAGGAAGCCGAGGCCCAGCGCCGCGGCGATCAGCGCGGAGCGGATGAAGCCGGTGAGGCGGGAGACCATCGTGCCCGCCGCCATGACCGCACTGGACTTCAGCAGCCCGGCGGCCCGCCCGCCCTTCTTGGCGGGAGCGGCCGTGTCACCGGCCGTGGTGGCTTCCGGGTCGAGGATCCCGGGCGGGGCCGCGGGGTCCGGAGCGGCGGCCGGAGCGGGCACCTGGGACTGTGCCGCGTATCCGGTGGCGGACGGACCGGCAGGGTACCCGGCGCCGGCGTACGGGTGGCCCTGCTGCGGGCTGTGACCGTGCGCCGGCGGGTACGGGCCGGCGGGGCCGTGCCCACCGCTCGGCGCCGCGGCGGGTCCCGGAACGGCCGGGGGATCCATGGGCGCGTGGCCGCCGCTGTGCTGCTGGTCCTTGAAGAGGTGCGCGAAGGCGTCCGGCTCGTGGTACTCCTCGCCGGAGTGCGTGACCAGATCGTCCACGCCCACGAACTGGGTCGTGCGCGGGTCCTCGCCGTACGGCAGGTACTGGGTCGCGCTCCCCGGCTCCGGCGCCGGGGTCTGCGCCCACACGTTCGGGTCGGGCGCGTAGGGCGACTGGGCGGGCGGGGCGTACAGCGGCTGCTGCTGCTCGTACGTGCCCGGGGCCGGCGGCGGGTGCGCGGCACGGTCGTACAGCGCCTCGGCGACCGGGTCCTGGGCGGCCAGGTCGCGCGCCCGGTAGGGGTCCTGCTCGTAGGCGTCCTGGAGATACATGTCCGCCGCGTGCTGCGGCGGCACCTGGCCGGGCTCGGGCGGCGTCTCGGGGTAGCCCGAGCCGGCCGCGCCCTGACCGCGGTCACCGTCGTACGGCGCGTTCATGCTTACCCCACCTCATCGTCCCGGGCCAACCGGCCACGACATCGCTCAACGGTCCACTCTCTCACCCGTCCCGGACGGGTCGGCGCTTTCCGGTGCGGTGTCCGGCGCAGGGTCACTCGGCTGCTCCGGGTCGTCTGCCCCGGAGGTGGAGTCGGACTCTTCCGGGAGACGGTCGCCGGGCGCTTCCGGGTTCCCGGGATCGCCTATGTCCTCCCCCGCCGTACCGGGGCCGTCCTCGTCGGCCTGCCGGGCGGCCGCGCGCTTGCGCTGGGTGTACATCCGGAAGCCGGCGAGCACGAGGAGCAGGACGCCGCCACCGATGACCAGCATCACGGTGGGCGTGACCTCGGTGACCTTCACGTCGAAGCTGACGGGGTCGCCGTACTCCCGGCCGTCCTCGGTGTACAGCTGGGCGATGACCGTGACCCGGCCGTTGGCGTTGGCCGAGGTGGTGAACTTCACCGACTGGCTGTGCCCGCCGGAAACCTCCACACGCTGCTCCGCGTAGGCCTTGCCGTCGAGCTTCAGACGGGTCGGCATGGACGAGGTGAGGCGCAGCACCAGATGGCCCACGGGCTGGACCAGGTTGTTCTGGACGGTCACCGGGATGGTGGCGCTCCGGCCCGAGAGCTTGGTCTCGGACTTGTCGATCAGCTTGACCTGCTCGGTCAGCTCGTCGAGCCAGGCCTCCACGCCGCCGCGATAGCTGTCCGCCTCGCCGCCCCGGCCCCGCCAGGACGTGGACATCTCGCGGTTTATGGCCCGCCCGAACGGCGTGACCACGCGGGACTGGTCGGAGAGGATCACCCGGAAGTTGTCGAGCTTGTCCTGGGTGCGGGCGATCTGCTCGAAGACCGCCCTCGGCAGCTCCTGCCGACGCAGCGAGGAGGGGTAGGCGGACGTCGACGGGATGCGTGTGGTGGCGCCCGGGTCCGGCTTGTCCTTGGCTGCCGCGGAGAGGTCCTGGAACTGGGACCAGGTGCCGCCCTGGAGCGCCTTCAGCGCCGCCGCCATCGCCTGCGCCTGGCTCGCCGTGGGCATGCGCTGCGGAGCGACGACGATGCTGCGCTGTTTGTCCGTCTGCGCGTTCAGCGCCAGGCTCTGGGCCAGGAACCGCTGGACGGCGAGGGTGGCCGAGCCCGCCTTCGTGAGGTCGCCTTCGAACGCCGTGGACAGCCGGGCGTCGGCGACGACCGCCGTGGTGCCTCCGCCGACCGGGCGGGCGGCGGACGGCGTGTACGGCAGCCCGCCGGTCTCCTGAAGGCTGTCGCTGCGGGCGATCACCCGGTCGGCCCCGGCGGAGGTCGCGACCTTCATGATCGACGGGTCCACGGCGCCGTTCACCGGCCAGGCGAAGTCGGTGCTCGGTGTGACATGGAGCACGGTCTTCACGGTGATCGCGGCGACGTCGGTGGCGTCCTTGAGGTGGCTGAGCGAGCCGGTGACACTGGTGCCCTTGTGCGCCAGGGAGGCCAGGTCCGGGTCGGCGAACGGCAGGGCGACGACCTCCTTGCCGGCCACCGCCTTCTGCAGGGCCGCCAGCCACTGCTTGGCGACCGCCTGGTGTTCCCGCGGGCCGGGCGTGCTGGTGCCGTCGGCACCCTGGAGCCGGTAATTGCCCGCGGCCATCGCGTCGACCGAGGCGAGCAGGTCGGGGTCGATCACCCAGGTGACGTCGAGGTCCTTGCCCAGGTCCACCATCTGGGCCAGCCGGCCGCCGGGGGCCAGATCCTTGGCCAGGTCGTCGTCGAGGAACTCCGGCGTCTGCAGGTCGCCCGCGCCCGTCTTGGCCGTCATGTGGACCGTGGAGATCAGCGGCCACAGGAACGACGTCTTCGTCTTGGTGTCGGCCTCCGACGACTGCCAGGGCAGGAACGTCCGCTGGATACCGAGCACCTGGTCCCAGGCCTGGGCGGAGGTCTGGCCGGACAGGGTGACCCCGAACTCGTAGACCCCGTCGTCGCCGAGGTCGAGCTGGTCCACGGGGACGGAGAGCGTGAAGTGCTCGGCGACCCCCGGGGCCAGCTTGTCGAACTTCTCCTCGTACTTGTCGTCGACGTCCGTGCCGGTGCTGCCCTGCGGTTCGTCGGAGTGCCGGGCGACGGAGTCGATCTCCGAGCGGGTGGTCAGCTCGCGGCCCACCCGCAGACCCACATGGGCGTCGGTGACGGCCTGCTTGCCGTTGTTCGTCACCGTGCCCGACACGGTCAGCGTGTCGCCGTCCGTGGGAGCACTAGGGCTGAGCGAGTCCAGGGAGACGGACACCGTGCCGGAGGAGGCCGCCTGCGCGGGCCCGGCTGCGGGCAGCTGGAGCACACCGGCCAGCAGTGGTGCCCCGGCGAGCAGTGCTCCGGCGCGCCGCAGCCACCGGCGGGCAGGTGAGGCACTGGTCCCCTGGAAGTCAGCCGCCTCGGCCACGCGCTCGCCCGTCCCTCGTCGTCGTCAGTGGTCGTCGGAATGTGCGTCCACGCATGGTAACGATGCGCGCTGAAGGGAAGTGCCGCGGTCTCCTCCACAAGATCGAAGGACAACCGTGACCCGTCCCCTATATCCAGTATCGAGGGGAGAGCGGCCGTACGCCGCAAGAGCAGTGCTTGCACGGGTATGCCGGGAGCTGTCCGCACCGCGTTATCGGGGGCGCCCCTGGTCGCGCGGGGCACGTACCCTCTTCTGTTGTGCCGAACCCGAACGAAGACACTCCCTCTGCCCTGAGCCAGGCGCAGCAGCGCGCGCTCGCCGAGCTGCTGCGGGTGGCCCCCGTCGCCGACGACCTCGCCCGCCGATTCCAGGACGCGGGCTTCTCGCTCGCCCTGGTCGGCGGATCGGTCCGCGACGCGTTGCTCGGCCGGCTCGGCAACGACCTGGACTTCACCACCGACGCCCGCCCCGAGGACGTACTGAAGATCGTCCGGCCCTGGGCGGACGCCGTCTGGGAGGTGGGCATCGCCTTCGGCACGGTCGGCGCACACAAGGACGGCTACCAGATCGAGATCACGACCTACCGGTCCGAGGCCTACGACCGCACCTCGCGCAAGCCTGAGGTGTCGTACGGGGACTCCATCGAGGAGGATCTCGTCCGCCGCGACTTCACGGTCAACGCGATGGCCGTGGCGCTGCCGGAGAAGGAGTTCATCGACCCGCACGGCGGACTGGAGGATCTCGCGTCTCGTGTCCTGCGGACGCCGGGCACGCCCGAGGCGTCGTTCTCGGACGATCCCCTGCGCATGATGCGGGCTGCCCGGTTCGCCGCCCAGCTGGGCTTCGAGGTCGCCCCCGAGGTCGTCACCGCCATGACGGAGATGGCCGGGCGGATCGAGATCGTCTCGGCCGAGCGGGTCCGGGACGAACTGAACAAGCTCATCCTCTCCGCCCACCCGCGCGAAGGTCTGACCCTGCTCGTCGACACCGGGCTCGCCGGGCACGTCCTGCCCGAGCTGCCGGCACTGCGGCTGGAGAGGGACGAGCACCACCGGCACAAGGACGTCTACGAGCACACGCTGATCGTCCTGGAGCAGGCGATCGCGCTGGAGGAGAACGGCCCGGACCTCACCCTCCGCTTGGCCGCGCTGCTGCACGACATCGGCAAGCCGCGCACCCGCCGCTTCGAGAAGGACGGCCGGGTCTCCTTCCACCACCACGAAGTGGTCGGCGCCAAGATGACCAAGAAGCGCATGACCGCCTTGAAGTACTCCAACGAGCTGGTGAAGGACGTCTCACGGCTGGTCGAACTTCACCTGCGCTTCCACGGCTACGGAACCGGCGAGTGGACGGACTCGGCGGTCCGCCGGTACGTCCGTGACGCGGGCCCGCTGCTGGACCGCCTGCACAAGCTGACCCGTTCCGACTGCACCACGCGCAACAAGCGCAAGGCGGTGGCACTGTCCCGGGCCTACGACGGCCTGGAGGAGCGCATCGCCCAGCTTCAGGAGCAGGAGGAACTGGACGCGATCCGCCCCGACCTCGACGGCAACCAGATCATGGAGATCCTGGGGATCGGTCCCGGCCCGGCTGTCGGCAAGGCGTACAAGCACATGCTGGAGCTGCGTCTGGAGAACGGTCCGATGGAGCACGACGCTGCGGTGGCGGCGCTCAAGGAGTGGTGGACCGAGCAGAGCTGAGCCGATCTGGGCGATGTTTCACGTGAAACACCCGTCTGCGACGGAGACACCGAGGGGCGATGTTTCACGTGAAACATCGCCCCTCGCTCTGTCTACCGGCGTGCGAAGCGGGCCAGCCCGGCGGTGATCACGCCATAGATGACGGCGACGAGAACCACCAGCACTGCCGAGCGGCCGTCCGGTGGAAGCATCAGGGCTGCCACTCCCGCCGCACCGACGAAGGCGACGTTGAAGAGCACGTCGTACACGGAGAAGACCCGGCCGCGGAAGCCGTCCTCGATGCAGGACTGGACGATCGTGTCCGTGGCGATTTTGGCGCCCTGGGTGATCAGGCCCAGAACGAAGGCCGCGACCATGAGCGGTCCGGTGGCGAAGGGCAGGCCCAGCGCGGGTTCCAGCACCATGGCCGCGCCGGAGCACACCACGATCCAGCGGATGGGGCCGAGCCGCCCCGCCGCCCAGGGCGTCACCACGGCCGCCGCGAAGAATCCCGCGCCGGAGAGTGCGAGCGCCGGTCCGAGCAGCCGCAGCCCTTCTTCCGGAGTGTCGGCCAGGGCATAGCGGCAGAGCATGAGCAGCAGGACGAGGAGGGCGCCGTAGCAGAAGCGCATCAGCGTCATCGCGCCCAGAGCCCAGGCCGCTTCCCTGCGTCCCGGCGCGGCCAGGTGCCGCATGGCCGCCAGCAGCTCGCGCGCCGTCGTGGCCAGCGCCGTGCCGAGGCGGGGTCGGGCCGGGTGACGGTCGGGACCTAGCAGGCCGGGTGCCAGGCGAAGAGACGTGAGGCTCGCGCACAGGTACAGGAAGGCGCCGAGCAGCACCACCGCCGCGTCGGAGTCCGATGCCACGATCCGCACGCCGAAGGCCAGGGCTCCGCCGGCGGTCGCGGCGAGGGTGCCGGCGGTCGGAGAGAGTGAGTTGGCCAGCACCAGGCGCTCGGTGTCGACGACCCGCGGCAGGGCGGCGGACAGCCCGGAGAGGACGAAGCGGTTGACGGCCGTGACGCACAGCGCGGACACGTAGAAGAGCCAGTCGGGAGCGTGGTCGAGCATCAGCGCGGCGGTGGCCACGGCCAGCAGGGCGCGCAGCAGATTGCCGTACACGAAGACCTGCCGGCGGCGCCAGCGGTCCAGCAGGACACCGGCGAAGGGCCCGACCAGCGAGTAGGGGAGCAGCAGGACCGCCATCGCCGAGGCGATCGCGGCGGCCGAGGTCTGCTTCTCCGGGGAGAAGACGACGTACGCGGCGAGCGCGACCTGGTAGACGCCGTCGGCGCCCTGGGACAGGAGGCGCACGTACAGCAGGCGCCGGAAGTTCCCCAGGCGCAGCAGGACGCGCAGGTCACGGACGACGGGCATGGATCACACCCTCACACATGCGGAAGGTCCCCGGGTCGCGGAACCCGGGGACCTTCACAGCCCTGGCAGGAGCGTTCTCGTGCGAGCGGCGCCGGACGCCTTAGCGCTCGACCTCGCCGCGGATGAACTTCTCGACGTTCTCGCGGGCCTCGTCGTCGAAGTACTGGACCGGCGGGGACTTCATGAAGTACGAGGAGGCGGACAGGATCGGGCCGCCGATGCCGCGGTCCTTGGCGATCTTCGCGGCGCGCACCGCGTCGATGATGACACCAGCGGAGTTGGGGGAGTCCCAGACCTCCAGCTTGTACTCCAGGTTCAGCGGGACGTCACCGAAGGCGCGGCCCTCCAGACGGACGTAGGCCCACTTGCGGTCGTCCAGCCAGGCCACGTAGTCGGACGGGCCGATGTGGACGTTCTTCTCGCCGAGGTCCCGGTCGGGGATCTGAGAGGTGACGGCCTGCGTCTTGGAGATCTTCTTGGACTCCAGGCGCTCGCGCTCGAGCATGTTCTTGAAGTCCATGTTGCCGCCGACGTTCAGCTGCATCGTGCGGTCGAGGATGACACCGCGGTCCTCGAACAGCTTGGCCATGACGCGGTGCGTGATGGTGGCGCCGACCTGGGACTTGATGTCGTCACCGACGATCGGCACACCGGCCTCGGTGAACTTGTCCGCCCACTCCTTGGTGCCGGCGATGAAGACCGGGAGGGCGTTGACGAAGGCGACCTTGGCGTCGATGGCGCACTGGGCGTAGAACTTCGCCGCGTCCTCGGAACCGACGGGCAGGTAGCAGACCAGGACGTCGACCTGCTTGTCCTTCAGGATCTGGACGACGTCGACCGGCTCGGCGTCCGACTCCTCGATGGTGGCGCGGTAGTACTTGCCGAGGCCGTCGAGGGTGTGGCCGCGCTGGACGGTGACACCGGTGGTGGGCACGTCACAGATCTTGATGGTGTTGTTCTCGGAGGCGCCGATGGCGTCCGCGAGGTCAAGACCGACCTTCTTGGCGTCGACGTCGAACGCGGCGACGAACTCGATGTCGCGGACGTGGTAGTCACCGAACTGCACGTGCATCAGGCCGGGGACCTTGGACGCCGGGTCGGCGTCCTTGTAGTACTCGACTCCCTGCACCAGCGACGCGGCGCAGTTGCCCACGCCGACGATGGCTACGCGAACCGAACCCATTCCGGTTGCTCCCTGTGTGTACGAGTGAGGCCCTGACTGGGACTCACGTGGCGGTGTCGTCGGGCGTATCCGTCCGGGGGGTGTCCCCGGGACGGGGCAGGCCGCCCGTCGATCCAGTGGTGGTGTCCTGCTGAGCGGACCCCCCGGACGCGGAACCCCTCAGGTCCCGTCCGGCCCGCTCGCTCTCGATGAGCTCGTTCAGCCAGCGCACTTCGCGCTCCACGGACTCCATCCCGTGGCGCTGGAGCTCAAGTGTGTAGTCGTCGAGGCGCTCCCGGGTGCGCGCCAGGGAGGCGCGCATCTTCTCCAGGCGCTCCTCCAGGCGGCTGCGCCGGCCCTCCAGGACGCGCATGCGCACATCGCGCGAGGTCTGCCCGAAGAAGGCGAACCGTGCGGCGAAGTGCTCGTCCTCGTACGCGTCGGGGCCGGTCTGCGAGAGCAGCTCCTCGAAGTGCTCCTTGCCTTCCGCGGTCAGCCGGTAAACGATCTTGGCGCGGCGTCCGGCGAGGGGAGCGGCGAGGGCGTCGTCGTGGGTGTTTCCGGGTTCCTCGATCAGCCAGCCGTTGGCGACCAGCGTCTTGAGGCAGGGGTACAGCGTCCCGTAGCTGAACGCGCGGAACACACCCAGTGACGTGTTGAGGCGTTTGCGCAGCTCGTAGCCGTGCATCGGGGACTCCCGGAGCAGGCCGAGCACGGCGAACTCAAGGATGCCGGAGCGCCGGCTCATCGTCGCCTCCTCTCGGTCCCGCAGGTCCGTCCCGCAGGTCTCGCACTGCCTGGCAGCGTCTTTATCTCGCACTGATGTATCGGCTCGATACATCACGACGATAGAACGGCCTACCGCACGCGACAAGAGGGACGGTGGTGAACGGGATCACATCACCGATTCGTACGAGGCAACTTGCCTGTTTTGGGGTGAACTTCGGGGCCCGGTGCGTTTTGGTGGTGCGTAGTCTGTGCGGCATGCACACCACCGGGAACCGCGTGATGCCTGGGGAGCGTCGTCGTCCCCGGTGCAGTACGGGTGAATGCAGGACCGACCACATCCGTACTTCGGGGGGACCGGAAACCAGCCGCCGTTCCAGGCGCGCACGGGTGCGCCTGCCCGAGGAGTAATCGTTCGATGAGCGAGCACCGTCGCAAACCGCCGCAGCCGCAGGGAGGCGGACGTGCCGCGGCCCGACGCGGCCAGTCCGGCTCGTCCTCCGGCCGCCGTGCGGCACCGCGAGGCGCCACCGGGTCCCCTGCCGACCCCTATGGGTCCCGTTTCCCGGGGTCGGAGTCCACTGGCCCGGGTGGTGAGGAGCGTTCCTACGGCGGCCGTGCCGAGGCCCGCCGTGCTGCCCAGAGAGGTGGCCGACGCCGAGCGGCCGACAACGCCGGCGGCCGTCGCGGCGGCCCAGGCGGTCCGACCGGTCCCGGACGCGGCAAGGGCCGCGCGACCACGGCACCCGGCAAGAAGCGGTTCATCGACTACCCCAGGGCCGACAAGTACGGCTGGCGCCGCTGGGTGCCGTCCTGGAAGCTGGTCAGCGGGCTGTTCATCGGCTTCGTCGGCGGCCTGGTGGTGATGGTCGGCGTCGGCTTCGCCATGGTGGAGGTGCCGAGCGAGAACCTCGCCGCCAAGTCGCAGAACAACGTCTACTACTGGGCCGACGGCACCCAGATGGTGGCTACGGGCACGGGCGTCAACCGACAGAACGTAACCATCGACAAGATCCCCAAGGCCATGCGGTACGCGGTGATCTCTGCCGAGAACAAGAGCTTCTACCAGGACTCGGGTGTCGACCCCATGGGCATCGCCCGGGCCCTGGCCAACATGGCGCGGGGCGGTCAGACACAGGGTGGTTCGACGATCACCCAGCAGTTCGTCAAGAACACCTACCTGAGCCAGGACCAGACGTTCACCCGCAAGTTCAAGGAGATGTTCATCTCCATAAAGGTGGGCGCGAAGTTCGACAAGGACCAGATCCTGCAGGGGTACCTGAACACCTCGTACTACGGTCGAGGGGCTTACGGCATCCAGGCGGCGGCGCAGACGTACTACGGCAAGAACTCCGAGGAGCTCACGCCGAGTGAGTGCGCGGTCCTCGCGGCACTGCTCAAGGGCCCGACGTACTACGACCCGGCAGGCAACCCGGACCTCGACAAGTCGGCGACTCCGTCGGAGAACAAGAGGCGCTCCACGGAGCGCTGGTCCTGGATTCTCAACGAGATGCACAAGGACAAGCACCTCAGCGACGCTGACTATCAGAAAGCCATCAAGAAGTACCCGATGCCCGACGGCCGCAAGGCGACCAAGGGCATGACCGGCCAGATCAGCTACCTCGTCGACACGGCCAAGAAGTACGTCCTGAACCACTCGGAGATCACCGAGGCGCAGTTCGACCAGGGCGGCTACCAGATCTACACGACGTTCGACAAGAAGAGCGTCAATGCCCTGAGTGCGGCCGTGAAGAAGGTCCAGAAGGAGCGCCTCGACCCGAAGCATCGCGATCTGGACAAGTATGTCCAGTTCGGTGCGGCCTCGGTGAAGCCCAATGACGGGGCGATCGTCGCACTGTACGGCGGTGACGGCTACGAGAACGCGCACTTCACCAACAACGCGGACACTTCGGGTGTCCCCGTCGGTTCGACATGGAAGCCGTTCGTCCTGGCCGCGGCGATGCAGTACGGCACCTACAAGTCCGAGGGTGAGGGCATCTCGCCGCTGAGCAAGTACAACGGCAACGACAAGCTCAAGGTGAGGAACCAGGACGGGAGCTACGTCCTGAAGAAGGACGGCTCGGTCTTCTACCAGCGCAACGAGGGCCCCAAGCCCTGGGGCTACATCACGCTGCGCAAGGCCATGGAGCAGTCCATCAACACCCCGTTCGTACAGCTCGGCATGGACGTGGGGATGTCGAAGGTCCGTGATGTCGCGAAGGCCTCCGGCATCCTCGACGCAAGCTTCGCCACGCTCAACCCGTCCTTCGCCATCGGCACCTCGACGCCGAGCGCGATCCGTATGGCTGACGCCTACGCGACGTTCGCCGCGTCCGGCCAGCACACGGATCCGTACTCGGTGACGAGCGTCACGAAGGACGGCCAGGAGCAGCCGGGCTTCACCAAGCCCAGGCGGACGCAGGCGATGCCGGAGAACGTGGCCAACAACGTCACGGACACGCTGGAGAACGTGATCCAGAACGGTACGGGCCAGAACGCCAAGGCCCTGGGTCGTACCGCGGCCGGCAAGACCGGTACCACCGACAGCAACAAGTCGGCCTGGTTCGTCGGCTACACCCGGCAGCTGTCGACCTCGGTCGCGATGTTCCGCGAGAACCCCAAGGACCACGAGCTGCTGTCCATGAACGGAACGGCGGGTGTGGACTCCATCCACGGTGGTGACATCCCGACGCAGGTGTGGACCGAGTACATGAAGGCCGCGCTCAAGGGCAAGAACGACCCCGGCTTCCCGGACGCCACCGAGATCGGCAAGGTCCAGGACGAGGCGGGTGCTCCCTCCCCGACCCCGAGCGTCACCATCACGCCGAGCCCGACGCCCAGCGACACGCCGAGCCCGACGCCGAGCAAGACGACCACCTCACCGTCTCCGTCGGTGAGCGAGTCCTGCCAGCTCGGCTGGGACCCGAACTGCAACGGCAATGGCGGGGGCAATGGCAATGGCAGCGGAGGAGTGGACACGGGTGGTGTCGACGGGGGCGGAGGCGAGTCACCGACGCCCACGGTCACGGACACGACCGGCACCGGTAACACCCGAGGAAACGGCAACGGAGGCTTCTTCGGGGGCCAGACCGGTTAGTCCGGGGATCTGACCGGTTGGCGACCATATCGCCCACCGAGGGTGTTTCACGTGAAACATGGGCCGCCGCACCCACAAGGTGCGGCGGCCCTCGGTGTTTTCCTAGCCAGGTACGGCAGGATGTGCCCCATGCCCAGTGCAGAGATGACGCCCGCGAGCATGCACGAGCCCGAGTCCGTGCGGTCCGCCACGGCAGAGCCGGTGCAGCCGACCAGGGAGGACGAGGTCGCCGCCGCCGGCAGTGAGCTGATCGGCGGTCCCCTGGGGCGGCACGCCCTGCTGGGGACCTCCTGGTGGACCCCCGTCCGGGTCGTGGCGCTCGTGGCGATCGGCATGTTCGCCCTCGGCCTGGTCCAGAAGGCGCCCTGCTACCACAGCGGCTGGTTCTTCGGAGCGAGCAGTCAGTACACGCACGCCTGCTACTCGGACATCCCGCACCTCTACCAGGGCCGTGGGTTCGCCGACCATCTCGTGCCGTACTTCGACAAGCTTCCCGGCGACATGGACTACCTCGAATACCCGGTGCTCACCGGCGTGTTCATGGAGGTGGCCTCCTGGCTGACCCCGCACAGCGGCAGCATCCAGCACCAGGAGCAGTGGTACTGGTTCGTGAACGCCGGGATGCTGATGGTGTGCGCCGCCGTCATCGCCGTGTGCGTGGCCCGTACCCACCACCGGCGTCCCTGGGACGGCCTGCTGGTCGCCCTGGCGCCCGCCCTCGCGCTGACCGCGACCATCAACTGGGACCTGCTGGCCGTGGCGCTGACGGCCGCCGCGATGCTGATGTGGTCCCGGGGCCGCGCCCTCGCCTTCGGCGTCCTCCTGGGGCTCGCCACGGCCGCCAAGCTGTATCCCGTCCTGCTGCTGGGGCCGCTGCTGGTGCTGTGCTGGCGGGCGGGCAAGTGGCGCGCGTTCTTCCAGGCCGCATGCGGGGCGGTGGTCGCCTGGCTGGTGGTGAACCTGCCCGTGATGATCACGCACGACGCGACGGGCTTCCACATCCGTGAGGGCTGGGCGAAGTTCTACACCTTCAGCAAGGAGCGCGGCGTCGACTTCGGCTCCTTCTGGCTGATCTGGGCGCAGAACTCCAGCAACCCGCCCACCACCGAGTTCGTCAACACCGCCGCCACGGTGCTCGTGGTGCTCTGCTTCCTCGGCATCGCCACGCTGACGTTCACCGCCCCGCGCCGGCCGCGCTTCGCCCAGCTGGCCTTCCTGATGGTGGCCGCCTTCGTCCTCACCAACAAGGTCTACTCCCCGCAGTACGTCCTGTGGCTGGTGCCGCTGGTGGTCCTCGCCCGGCCCAAGTGGCGGGACTTCCTGATCTGGCAGGCGTGCGAGGTGGCGTACTTCCTGGGCATCTGGATGTACCTCGCCTACACGACCAGCGGAGACGCCCACAAGGGCCTGCCGACGCAGGGCTACCACTGGGCGATCGTCCTGCACCTGCTGGGCACGCTGTACCTGTGCGCCGTCGTCGTACGGGACATCCTCATGCCCGAGCGGGACGTGGTGCGCCGGTCCGGTGACGACGATCCGTCGGGCGGGGTGCTCGACGGCGCGGAGGACGCGTTCGCGCTCGGCGCTGGAGCCCATCCGCCGCGCCACGCCGCCCCGTTCGACAGGCCTCCGGTGGACTGGGGCCGGCCGGAGACGCTGTCCCACGACGATCGTTCGCTCTGAGCGAACACGCGTCACGCCTCATCGGCACGCGGCACGGCGAGTCCGCCGCCCCGCCGGAGGCGGTGCACACAGAAGGCCGTATCCGGGAGCACCGGATACGGCCTTCTCGGCGTTCTGGACGGGCTCAGCGGTCCACGAGACGGTCGAACTGGGTCGTGGTGTGCCGCAGATGGGCCACCAGCTCGTCGCCGACCTTCGGCTCGGGGGCGTCCGAGGGCACGAACAGGATCGACACCTGCATGTGCGGCGGCTCGGCGAACCAGCGCTGCTTGCCGCCCCAGACGAACGGGGAGAGGTTCCGGTTGACCGTGGCGAGGCCGGCCCGGGCGACGCCCTTGGCGCGCGGCATGACGCCGTGCAGGGCCTTCGGGGCCTCCAGGCCCACCCCGTGGGACGTTCCGCCCGCCACGACCACCAGGAAGCCGTCCGAGGCCGCCTTCTGCTGCCGGTAGCCGAACCGGTCGCCCTTCGCCACGCGCGTGACGTCCAGGACGGCGCCGCGGTACTCGGTGGCGTCGTGGTCCCCCAGCCACAGCCGCGTACCGATGCGGGCGCGGAACCGGGTCTGCGGGAACTGCTGCTGGAGCCGGGCCAGATCGTCCGCCTTGAGGTGGCTGACGAACATCGTGTGCAGCGGCAGCCGTGCCGCGCGTAGCCGGTCCATCCAGCCGATGACCTCCTCGACGGCGTCCGAGCCGTCGGTGCGGTCCAGCGGCAGATGGATGGCGAAGCCCTCCAGCCGGACGTTCTCTATGGCCTGGTGCAGCTGCGGCAGGTCGTGCTCGCTGATGCCGTGCCGCTTCATCGAGGACATCACCTCGATGACGACACGGGCGCCCACGAGGCCGTACACGCCGTCGATCGACGACACCGAGCGGACGACCCGGTCGGGCAGCGGCACGGGCTCCTCGCCGCGCCGGTACGGCGTCAGCACCAGCAGGTCACCGCTGAAGAAGTCCTTGATGCGCGCGGCCTCGTAGGTCGTGCCGACGGCGAGCAGGTCGGCACCGAGCCGTGTGGCCTCCTCCGACAGCCGTTCGTGCCCGAAGCCGTAGCCGTTGCCCTTGCAGACCGGGACGAGTCCCGGGAACTGCTCCTGCACGTGCTTGTGGTGCGCCCGCCAGCGCGCGGTGTCGACGTAGAGCGTGAGCGCCATGGCCGGACCCGGAACCTTTCTCGTGGCTGCGGTGGATCAGAGGTGTGAGAGCTGCGAAGGCTATGGAATCAAACGCCCGCGCGGCTCAGCGGCGCGACATGTAGATGTCGAGCGCCTTGTGGAGCAGCTTGTTCAGCGGGAAGTCCCATTCGCCGAGGTACTCGGCGGCCTGGCCGCCCGTGCCGACCTTGAACTGGATGAGACCGAAGAGGTGGTCGGTCTCGTCCAGCGAGTCGGAGATGCCACGCAGGTCGTAGACGGTGGCGCCGAGCGCGTAGGCGTCGCGCAGCATCCGCCACTGCATGGCGTTGGACGGCCGGACCTCGCGGCCGATGTTGTCGGAGGCGCCGTAGGAGTACCAGACGTGCCCGCCGACGATCAGCATCGTCGCCGCTGAAAGGTTCACCCCGTTGTGGCGGGCGAAGTACAGCCGCATGCGGTTGGGGTCCTCGGTGTTGAGGGCCGTCCACATGCGCTGGAAGTACGACAGCGGGCGGGGCCGGAAGTGGTCGCGGACGGCCGTGATCTCGTACAGCCGCTGCCACTCGGGCAGGTCCTGGTAGCCGCCCTGGACGACCTCGACGCCGGCCTTCTCGGCCTTCTTGATGTTGCGGCGCCACAGCTGGTTGAAGTTCTTGTGGACCTCTTCCAGGGAGCGGTTCGCCAGCGGCACCTGGTAGACGTAGCGGGGCTGCACGTCGCCGAAGCCGGCGCCGCCGTCCTCGCCCTGCTGCCAGCCCATGCGGCGCAGCTTGTCGGCCACCTCGAAGGCGCGCGGCTCGATGTGGTCGGCCTCCAGGTCGCGCAGGCGCTTGACGTCCGGGTCCTGGATGCCCTTCTTGATCGTTTCCGCGTTCCAGCGGCGGATGATCACCGGCGGGCCCATCTTCACGGAGAAGGCGCCCTGCTGCTTCAGATGCGCGAGCATCGGCTGGATCCAGTCGTCCAGGTTCGGCGCGAACCAGTTGATGACGGGGCCCTCGGGCAGATAGGCGAGGTAGCGCTTGATCTTGGGCAGCTGGCGGTAGAGGACCAGGCCCACGCCGACCAGCTGGCCGCTCCTGTCGAACCAGCCGAGGTTCTCCGAGCGCCACTCCGCCTTCACATCTGCCCAGGCCGGGACCTGCATGTGGCTCGCCGCCGGCAGGCTCTGGATGAAGGCCAGATGCTGCTCGCGACTGATGGTCCTCAGGGTCAGGCTCATTCGGGGCGCTCCTCGGGCTGGTGTGTCCCCATGGGTACAGGGGCTCCGGCTCTCGCGCCGAAGCCTACTGCGCCTGGCGAGCGCCCCGACTGGGCGTACGGGGCTTTGAGTCCGGTGAGGTCAGCTGATGACACCGCCGAACAGGCCGCCGTGCGCCATGCCGATGAGGAAACCGACTCCGGCGGCGCCGAGACCCAGGATCAGACCGAACCGCTGCCGCGTGGTCACCGAGGTCCACTGTCCGTACACGCCCGTGCACAGCGCCACCAGGCCTGTCCACGAGGTCAGCAGGTGAAGGCTGTGGAAGAAGGACGTGATGAAGGACAGCAGGCCCAGGACGAGCGTCACCGCCATCAGGGTGTCCTGAAGCGGATGGGGCTTGCCGTCCGTGGCGAAGAGGGAACCGGCGGTGTTGGGTCGCAATGCCTGTGCCATGGGCACCTCCTGCGGAAGGCGGCGCATCGTAGCGCCGTACACACCCGATGTGTACAGATTGTCGGGGTCGACGGCCGGATTTCAACCGGAAGCGTGTGTGCGGGTAGTCTGTACCGTCTGCACTGGTGTCTGCCCAGACCTGCCCAGGTCACACTGCCGGCTTCCCTGAAGGAACCCCGATTGTCAGTGGCGGCCGATACCGTTGCGTACGCATCACAACCCTCCTGCCACGGAACGACCGTGGCCGCTGAGTCCAAAGGAGGTGGGTTCCACATGCGTCACTACGAGGTGATGGTCATCCTCGACCCCGATCTCGAGGAGCGCGCTGTCTCCCCGCTGATCGAGAACTTCCTGTCCGTCGTCCGTGACGGCGGCGGCAAGGTTGAGAAGGTCGACACCTGGGGCCGTCGTCGTCTCGCCTACGAGATCAAGAAGAAGCCCGAGGGCATCTACTCGGTCATCGACCTGCAGGCCGAGCCTGCGGTCGTCAAGGAGCTCGACCGCCAGATGAACCTGAACGAGTCGGTCCTCCGGACCAAGGTCCTCCGCCCCGAGACCCACTGAGCTCTCCCGCTCAGCTGATCTCGGGATTCGAGTAGCAGCAACAAGCAGCCAGAGCAGCAAACCCGCCGAGAGGTTCCCCCATGGCAGGCGAGACCGTCATCACGGTCATCGGCAATCTTGTCGACGACCCCGAGCTGCGCTTCACCCCGTCCGGTGCGGCGGTCGCGAAGTTCCGCGTCGCGTCCACTCCCCGCACCTTCGACCGCCAGACGAACGAGTGGAAGGACGGCGAGAGCCTCTTCCTGACCTGCTCGGTCTGGCGTCAGGCGGCGGAGAACGTCGCCGAGTCGCTTCAGCGAGGCATGCGCGTCATCGTGCAGGGCCGGCTGAAGCAGCGGTCCTACGAGGACCGTGAGGGCGTCAAGCGCACGGTCTACGAGCTGGACGTCGAGGAAGTCGGCCCCAGCCTGCGCAACGCCACGGCCAAGGTCACCAAGACCGCCGGTGGCGCTCGCGGTGGCCAGGGTGGTTACGGCGGTGGTGGCGGCCAGGGTGGCGGCGGCTGGGGCGGAAGCCCCGGCGGCGGCCAGCAGGGCGGCGGCGCTCCGGCCGACGACCCGTGGGCGACCGGTGCTCCCGCCGGCGGCAACCAGGGTGGCGGCGGCTGGGGCGGAGGCTCCGGCGGCGGTGGCGGCTACTCGGACGAGCCCCCCTTCTAAGCCTTCGGGCCAGGCCTTCCGGGCCGGTCCGGGTCGAGGGCGGGTCGTATCCCAACTTCTTGATCACACAGGAGAATCACCATGGCGAAGCCGCCTGTGCGCAAGCCGAAGAAGAAGGTCTGCGCTTTCTGCAAGGACAAGGTCACGTACGTGGACTACAAGGACACGAACATGCTGCGGAAGTTCATTTCCGACCGCGGCAAGATCCGTGCCCGCCGCGTGACCGGCAACTGCACGCAGCACCAGCGTGACGTCGCCACGGCCGTCAAGAACAGCCGTGAGATGGCGCTGCTGCCCTACACGTCCACCGCGCGATAAGGGAAGGGTGACCGACTCATGAAGATCATCCTCACCCACGAGGTCTCCGGCCTCGGTGCCGCGGGCGACGTCGTCGACGTCAAGGACGGTTACGCTCGCAACTACCTGATCCCGCGGAAGTTCGCTATCCGCTGGACCAAGGGTGGCGAGAAGGACGTCGAGCAGATCCGCCGTGCTCGCAAGATCCACGAGATCCAGACCATCGAGCAGGCCAACCAGGTCAAGGCCCAGCTCGAGGGCGTGAAGGTCCGTCTGGCCGTCCGCTCCGGCGACGCCGGCCGTCTCTTCGGTTCCGTCACCCCGGCCGACATCGCGTCCGCGATCAAGGCTTCCGGCGGCCCCGAGGTCGACAAGCGCCGCATCGAGCTGTCCGCTCCGATCAAGACCCTGGGCGCCCACGAGACGTCCGTGCGTCTGCACCCCGAGGTTGCCGCCAAGGTCAACGTCGAGGTCGTCGCGGGCTGATTGCCGCGTGATCGCCGCGCTCGTTTGAGCCGGTGAAAGGGGCCGCACCCTTCATGGGGTGCGGCCCCTTTCCCATGGCCGAGGCTCCAAGGATGGGCTTCCCCGACCGCGCTGCCGTCATCGGGACGGCATGTTTCACGTGAAACGGTCAGCGGGTCGCACCCGTCACGATCCAGCGGCCCGAGCGGGTTCGCAGCCACAGGGTCAGCATGCGGACCGCCATCATCAACGTCATCGCGCCCCAAAGGGCGGTGAGGCCGCCGCCGACCGTGGGAACGAGTAGGGCCGCCGGAGCGAACACCGCCAAGGTGACGACCATGGCCCAGGCCAGATACGGGCCGTCCCCCGCGCCCATGAGGATCCCGTCCAGGACGAAGACGATTCCGCAGATGGGCTGCGACAGCGCCACGAGCAGAAGGGCCGGCAGGGCGGCGTCCTTCACCAGGGAGTCGCTGGTGAACAGCGGCAGGAAAAGCGGTCGTGCGGCCACCACGAGGAGGCCCAGCACGACACCGGTCGCGACGCCCCACTGGACCATGCGGCGGCACGCTTCGCGGGCTCCCTGAGCGTCGTCCGCTCCGAGGTAGCGGCCGATGATGGCCTGTCCCGCGATCGCTATCGCGTCGAGCGCGAAGGACAGCAGGCTCCACAGGGACAGGACGATCTGGTGCGCGGCGATGTCGGCGTCACCGAGACGGGCCGCGACCGCCGTGGCGATCATGAGGATCGCCCGCAGGGACAGCGTGCGGACCAGCAGCGGGACGCCTGCCTGAGCCGAGGCCCGGATACCGGCGGCGTCCGGCCGGAGAGAGGCGCCGTGCCGTCGCGCCCCGCGGACTACGACGGCCAGGTACACGGCTGCCATGCCGAACTGTGCGATGACCGTGCCCCAGGCGGAACCGGCGATACCGAGTCCGGCGCCGTAGACGAGCCCCGCGTTGAGCGCGGCGTTGGCGATGAATCCCGCGACGGCGACGTAGAGCGGGGTCTTGGTGTCCTGCAGGCCACGCAGCACTCCGGTCGCGGCCAGGACGATGAGCATGGCCGGGATGCCCAGCGCGGAGATGCGCAGATAGGTGATGGCGTAGGGGGCGGCGGTCGGGGAGGCGCCGAAGAGGTCCACGATGCCGGGCGCGAGGGGCAGGACGACGGCGATGACGGCGAGGCCGAGCAGCAGCGCCAGCCAGATGCCGTCCATGCCCTGCCGGATGGCCGCCGGGAGATCACCGGCGCCGACGCGGCGGGCCACGCCGGCCGTGGTGGCGTAGGCGAGGAAGACGAAGACACTCACGGCGGTGGTGAGGAGCGCCGAGGCGACGGCGAGACCGGCGAGCTGGGCGGTTTCGAGATGGCCGACGATCGCACTGTCCGCCATGACGAAGAGAGGCTCGGCGACGAGGGCGCCGAAGGCCGGGACGGCCAGCGCGACGATCTCTCGGTCGTGCCGACGCCAGGTGGCCTTGGGGATCTCTGGAGCCTGTGTCATGAGCATCAATGTAATCGTCCACAGGTAAGAGATGCAATCCGTAGGTGGTCCTTACTGTTGGTCGCGGGTCGTGTCCTTTCGGGTGCCGTTCGAAGCGATCTTGGCCCGACTGGGGAAGTTTTTTCTCTGCACAGCCAGTGGATCACAAAAGCGCAGGTCAGGGGCTCGGTCTCGGTCGGAGCGAGGGCTTGTTCACAGGGCTTTCCACCGGGTCGTGCACAGGTTTCGGTGAGTTCTCCACAGCATCCGGGCCGTCGTCCACATGGCCTGTGGATAACCAGATTGGCTGACGGTGCCGACGGGCCTACGGTGGTCCGGCGCCCGCTCCTTCACCGGGCCCCGAAGGTGTCCTTCTTCGGGCCTCGGAACCGTCACAAACCCGACGCGCCAGAACCGGAGTTGGGCGTCTTATTTGTCAGTGCCGTGCCGTACAAAAGAGGACACGGCGAGGTCCGCCGTGCGGACGGGAGGAGGTGGCTCGGTGAGCATTTCCGAGCCCTTGGACGATCCGTGGGCCGACACCGGACCCAGTGATCGTCTGCCGGCCTCCCGTCGGCGCGGTGACGTCGGCCGGGGTCGTGACGAGCAGCACGACCGGGGCGGGGAGAACGGCGCCTGGGACGGCGGGGGTTCGTCCTTCGAGCGGGTGCCGCCGCAGGATCTGGACGCCGAGCAGTCCGTGCTGGGCGGCATGCTGCTGTCCAAGGACGCCATCGCCGATGTCGTGGAGATCCTCAAGGGCCACGACTTCTACAAGCCCGCGCACGAGACGATCTACCAGGCCATCCTGGACGTCTACGCCAAGGGGGAGCCGGCCGACCCGATCACCATCGCCGCCGAACTCACCAAGCGCGGCGAGATCAACAAGGTCGGCGGCGCCGCGTATCTGCACAGCCTCGTCCAGACCGTGCCGACGGCGGCCAACGCCGAGTACTACGCGGAGATCGTCCACGAGCGGGCCGTCCTGCGCCGTCTGGTCGAAGCCGGTACGCGCATCACGCAGATGGGATACGCGGCTGACGGAGACGTGGACGAGATCGTCAACCGCGCCCAGGCCGAGATCTACGCCGTCACCGAGCAGCGCACCAGCGAGGACTACCTCCCGCTCGGCGACATCATGGAAGGCGCCCTCGACGAGATCGAGGCGATCGGGTCCCGCAGCGGCGAGATGACGGGTGTGCCCACCGGGTTCACGGACTTCGACTCGCTGACGAACGGCCTCCACCCGGGCCAGATGATCGTCATCGCGGCCCGTCCCGCCATGGGTAAGTCGACCCTCGCCCTGGACTTCGCGCGGGCCGCCTCCATCAAGCACAACCTCCCGAGCGTCATCTTCTCCCTCGAAATGGGCCGCAACGAGATCGCGATGCGTCTGCTGTCCGCTGAGGCCCGGGTCGCCCTGCACCACATGCGGTCCGGCACGATGACCGACGAGGACTGGACACGGCTCGCCCGTCGCATGCCGGACGTGTCGGCCGCGCCGCTGTACATCGACGACTCCCCGAACCTGTCGATGATGGAGATCCGCGCCAAGTGCCGGCGCCTGAAGCAGCGCAACGACCTGAAGCTGGTCGTCATCGACTACCTCCAGCTGATGCAGTCCGGTGGCTCCAAGCGCGCCGAGAGCCGTCAGCAGGAGGTCTCGGACATGTCCCGTAACCTCAAGCTGCTGGCGAAGGAGCTGGAGATCCCGGTCATCGCGCTCTCGCAGCTCAACCGTGGTCCCGAGCAGCGGACCGACAAGAAGCCGATGGTCTCCGACCTGCGTGAGTCCGGTTCCATCGAGCAGGACGCCGACATGGTCATCCTGCTGCACCGTGAGGACGCGTACGAGAAGGAGTCCCCGCGCGCTGGCGAGGCGGACCTGATCGTCGCTAAGCACCGAAACGGTCCGACGGCCACCATCACGGTCGCCTTCCAGGGCCACTACTCGCGTTTCGTGGACATGGCCCAGACCTGATCCACCGGGCCCGGCCGCGGTTACGGGCAGGGTGCGCGCGGGCACGGCAGGGATCGCACGGCAAATGCATTCGACGCCCGCCTCCACACCAGGTGGACTGGCCCCATGACGAGAACTCAGGAAGCGCTGCTCCCCGCCACCCGCCGGGCCTTGCTGCACCGGATCGCCGTCGCTCAGGCCGAAGGACGGGCTCCGTCACTGGTCGCCGCCGTGGTACGGGACGGGCAGGCCGTGTGGCACGGGGCGCGGACCTCGGTGGACGGGCACGGACCGGACGAGACCGTGCAGTACCGGATCGGATCCATCACCAAGACCTTCACCGCCGTACTGGTGATGCGGCTGCGAGACGAGGGCGTCCTCGATCTCGGCGACCCGCTGGAGAAGCATCTGCCGGGTACCGGCGCGGGGGAGGCGACGATCGCGGAACTGCTCGCCCACACCGCGGGGTTGGCGGCCGAATCGCCCGCGCCCTGGTGGGAGCGGACGCCCGGCTCCCTGCGGCCCGAACTGAGCGATGTGCTCGGGGAACAGCCCCTCCTGCATCCCGTCGGCCGACGGCACCACTACTCCAACCCCGGCTACACCGTTCTCGGCGCCTTGGTGGAAGAACTGCGCGGCGCCCCGTGGGAGGAGGTGCTGCGCGCGGAGATCCTGGAGCCACTGGCCCTGCACCGGACGAGCACGCAGCCGGAACCCCCGCACGCGGGCGGATGGGCGGTGCACCCGTGGGCTGACGCGATGCTGCCCGAGCCGACGGAGGACTTGGGCCGGATGGCGCCGGCCGGCCAGCTCTGGTCGACCACCGGGGACCTGGCGCGGTTCGCCGCGTTTCTGGCCCGGGGAGACGAGCGGGTCCTGAGTGCGGAGTCCGTCCGGGAGATGCGTACTCCGGCGGCGCAAGCCGAGACCGCGGATGTGGTGGACGGGGTCACGTACGGCCTGGGCATGCAGATCCAGTGCCGTGACGGCCGGCTGCTCGTCGGGCACTCCGGCTCCCTGCCGGGATTTCTGGCCAACCTCACGATCAGCGTGGAGGACGATGTGGCCGCGGTGGTGCTCGCCAACTGCACCAGTGGTCCGCTGCTGGGTGCCGTGGGAGCGGATCTCGTCCGGATCGTCGCGGAGGCGGAGCCGCGCATCCCCGAGCCCTGGCGGCCGCTGCGTGAGGTCGACCCGGCAGTACTGGAGCTGGTGGGGCAGTGGTACTGGGGCACCCAGGCTTTCGGCCTGCGTGCGACCGCCGACGGCCTGCTGGCGCTGGCGCCACTGGCGGGTGGCGGACGGAAGGCCCGCTTCCGTGCGAACGGTGACGGCACCTGGACGGGGCTGGAGGGCTACTACGCCGGTGAGCTGCTGCGGCCCGTACGGCGTCCGGACGGGTCGGTGAGCCACCTCGATCTGGGCTCGTTCGTGTTCACCCGGCAGCCGTACGACCCCGAGGCCCCGGTGCCCGGTGGCGTGGACCCGGAGGGATGGCGGGGCATCGGCTAGCCCGGACATACACAAGGGGGGTGTTTCACGTGAAACACCCCCCTGTCCCGTTCTACGGGCAGCCGTCAAAGGCGCAGCTTGAAGCCCTCGTGCGAGGCGGTGAAGCCCAGTCGCTCGTAGAAGCGGTGGGCATCGGTCCGCGACTTGTCGGACGTGAGCTGCACCATCTGGCAGTCGAGCCGTCGGGAGGTGTCGATCGCCCACTCGATCAGCCGGCTGCCCAGCCCGCTGCCCCGCTCGTCGGCGTGGATGCGCACGGCCTCGATGAGCGCACGAGTGGCCCCCTTGTGTGAGAGCCCAGGGATGATCGTCAGCTGGAGGGTCCCGATCACGCGGCCTTCGCGTACGGCGACGACGACATGCTGGTTGGGGTCGGCGGTGAGGCGTTCAAGCGCGTTCCGGTACGGCGTGAGATCGCCGGGCGACTCGCGCTGGGCCCCGAGCGGATCGTCAGCGAGCATGGCCACGATCGCCGGGAGGTCGCCGGCGGTCGCGGCACGTATCTCAAGATCTCCCATGAGCGCACCCTACGCGGGCACGTTCAGGGACTCCACGACTCGCACCAGCGGCGCCAGTTCAGGGTTCTGGGCGGCGCTGTCCAGGGCTTCGCGCAGGGCGGCGTCATTGGTGGGCCGTGCCTCCTCCAGCAGCCGCAGGCCCGCCGGGGTGACGTTGGTGTAGATGCCGCGGCGGTCGGTGGGGCACAGATAGCGCTCCAGCAGGCCGCGGTCCTCCAGCCGGGTCACGAGGCGTGTGGTGGCGCTCTGGCTGAGTACGACCGCGTCGGCGACCTGCTTCATCTGCAGATGCCCGCCCTCGCCTTCGTGCTGTCGGCTGAGGACGTCCAGCAGTGAGTACTCGCGGACGCTCAGGTCGTGCTTGGCCTGCAGAGCGCGCTCGATGTGCGCCTCGATCCGTCCGTGCAGCGCAGAAAGGGCGCACCAGCCCTGTGCGAGGGCGGTGAGCGCGGGGTCCGTCGCTGTCATTGGCGTTTTCCTCCGTCCCGGAGTGGCTGCATCACAAGAGTAGAGCACCACCGCAATAGACGTCGCTTGCATTTAGCCCGCGTCTGCAACTATTGTGAATGAACGCAAAGCGCTCCTGCAATCGTCTGGGAAGGTGTACCCCCTCATGCCTCTCGCGCTTCTGGCCCTCGCGATCGGGGCCTTCGGAATCGGAACCACCGAGTTCGTGATCATGGGCTTGCTGCCCGAGGTCGCGGACGACTTCGGGGTATCCATCCCCATGGCGGGCCTTCTCGTGACCGGCTATGCGCTCGGTGTGGTCATCGGCGCTCCGCTGATGACCGTGCTCGGCACCAAGGTCCCGCGCAAGCGGATGCTGATGCTGCTGATGGGCCTGTTCATCGCCGGGAACCTGCTCTCGGCCGTCGCCCCGGTCTTCGCGGTCATGCTGATCGGACGAGTGGTCGCTTCGCTCGCCCACGGTGCCTACTTCGGCATCGGCTCGGTCGTCGCCGCCGAGCTGGTCGCGCCCCACAAGAAGGCCGGCGCCATCGCCATGATGTTCACCGGTCTGACCATCGCCAATGTCGTCGGCGTCCCGCTGGGCACGTTCATCGGGCAGAGCGCCGGCTGGCGCGTCACCTTCGGCATCGTCGCCGCCCTCGGTGTCGTCGGCCTCGCCGGCATCGCCAAGCTCGTTCCCGAGCTGCCGCGGCCGGAGGGCGTACACCTGCGCCACGAGCTGGCCGCCTTCAAGAACGCCCAGGTCCTGCTGGCCATGGCCATGACCGTCCTCGGCTTCGGCGGTGTCTTCGCGGCCATCACGTACATCGCCCCGATGATGACCCACATCGCCGGCTTCGCCGACGGCTCGGTCACCTGGCTGCTGGTGCTGTTCGGCCTCGGCATGGTCGGCGGCAACCTCCTCGGCGGCAAGTTCGCCGACCGCGCCCTGATGCCGATGCTGTACGTCTCCCTGGGCGCCCTGGCCGTCGTCCTGGCGCTCTTCACACTCACCGCCCACAACAAGATCGCGGCGGCGGTGACCATCGCCCTGATCGGCGCCCTCGGTTTCGCCACCGTGCCGCCGCTGCAGAAGCGGGTCCTCGACCAGGCGCACGGCGCTCCGACGCTCGCCTCGGCCGTCAACATCGGCGCCTTCAACCTGGGCAACGCCCTGTCCGCCTGGCTCGGCGGCCTCGTGATCGCGGCCGGCTTCGGCTACACGTCTCCCAACTGGGTCGGTGCCGTTCTCGCCGCTGCCGCCCTGGTCCTCGCCTTCGTCTCGGCTGCCCTGGAGCGCCGCGACGGCGCCCACGGCACCGTGACCGCCTCCGGCACGCCGGCGGAGCAGCGGACCCCCGTCCACCACTGAGCGCCCGCACCCCCGGGCGCCTCACACCCACAGGCCTCCGTACCGGGGCTCTTCCGGTACGGCAAGCACCCACCACAGCACCATCGGAGGAGACATCTCCATGACCACCACCGCCGTCGCCCCGCTCACCATCGAGGACGCCGAGCTGCTGGTCGCCACCGCCCGGCGGGCGGCCGAGGACGCCGGAGTCGCCGTCAGCGTCACCGTCCTGGACGCCGGCGGCCACCTGCTCGCCTTCCGCCGGGATGACCGCGCCGTGCTGATCTCCGGCGAGACCAGCACCCGCAAGGCCTACACGGCTCTCCAGCTGAACGCGCCCACCGCCGACCTCGTCGACGCCGTCCAGCCCGGCGGCCTCTTCCACACCCTGCCCACGGCGCTCGACCGGCCCCTGCTGTTCATCGCGGGCGGTGTCCCGGTCCACCGCGACGGCCGGCTGGTCGGCGCGATCGGTGTCGGCGGCGGTGCTCCGGACCAGGACCACGGCTTCGCCACCGCGGCCGTGCAGGCACTCGCCTGAGCCACAGCTACAGCCCGGACCTCATGACACCGGCCCCGCCGCTTCAAGCGGCGGGGCCGGTCCGCGTCGTACGCTCAGCCTGCGGCGACCGTCAGCGGTGCGAACCGCCGGGTCCAGTCCCCCGGCAGGTCTGTGATGCCATAGGTCATCACCGAGTTGAAGGCCACGGAGGCCAGTCCCCGTTCCTTCGCCCAGGCCAGCAGCTCTTCATGGCGCACGTCGATGTCGGTCCGCAGCGGACGGTCCGTACGGGCCGCCAGCGAGGCGATCAGTGCCTTGGCGGTCTCCGTGTCCCGGGCGATCAGCGGACCGACGACATGGGTGTCCATGTTGGGCCACGCGGCGGTGTAGCCGATGAGCCGGCCGCCCTCCTCGGCCACTCGCAGCTGATCGGCGAAGGCGGGCAGGCGGGTGATGAGAGAGGTGCGATCGGTGCCGAACACCTCCTCATCCAGGTGGAGGATCGCCGGGAGGTCTTCTGCGGTGGCGGCACGCGTGGCGACCTCGGAAACCTGGCCGCCGGGAACGAAGCGGCCCGTCAGCATCTCCGCCCGGCCGGTCACCTTGAAGCCCAGCTCCTCGTAGAGAGGACGGCCGTACGGCGTGGCGTGCAGGGTCAGCGGAGTGGTCCCCATGCTCGACAGTACGTGCCGCATCAGGCGGCGCCCGACGCCCCGCCGGGCGTGGCGTTCGGCCACCAGAACCATGCCGATGGCGCCGAGATCCGGCCGTCCCCACGCGCCGTACTCCGTGACCACGCAGGCGGCGACTAGGCCGCCCTCGGGGTCGTCGATGCCGAAGCCCTTCCCGGCTGTGAGAAGGAAGCCCCACTTGTGTTCCTCGCGTGGCCACCCCCGGTCCTCGGACAGGTCGGCGCAGGCAGGGAGATCGCGAAGCGTCAGGCGGCGAATGGGCAGAGCGGTGAGGGAAGGAGTTGGCACGCAGGTCAGGCTGTCCGACCGGCACCCCCGCCGTCCACCCGTTTCGATGCGGACGCAGGTGCTTTTGGCCATCTCGTGGCCCTGCGCACAGGCGATGGACAGCTCTGTGTGTTTCACGTGAAACACCGACAGCCCACTGGCCTCGGGCCATGGCGAGCGTTCATTTCTTCGATCTCTGTGTGGAGTTCGGGGTGGTACGGCACGACACGGTGTTGGAGGAACTGCTCGTCGGCGCGGGCTGACCGCGCCTAGCCGAGGTCGGGGGCGTGCATGGCCCGTACCCCTTCGATGTTCCCGTCCAGGTAGTGGCGCAGGGACAGCGGGACGAGATGGACGGAAGCGATGCCGACGCGGGTGAACGGGACGCGGACGATCTCGTACTCACCGGCCGGCTCGTCCACTTCAGGGCCGTGACGCAGGGCCGGGTCCATGGACTCCAGCCGACAGACGAAGAAGTGCTGCACCTTCACCCCGGTCGCGCCGCCGTCCTCCCCGATGTGTTCCACCGTGTCCACAAAACACGGCACCACATCGGTGATCTTGGCGCCGAGTTCCTCGTACACCTCCCGGTGGAGGGCGTCCACGACGGTCGAGTCCCCGGGTTCGACTCCACCACCGGGGGTGACCCAGTAGGGATCGACACCGGGCTTGGTGCGCTTGATCAGGATCAGGTCGTCACCGTCCAGGAGAATGGCACGGGCGGTGCGCTTGACCACGGGTCGGACGGTCATGGGAGAAATGTGGCCCGGCTGGTTCCACGTGAAACATCGCAAAGTGCCACGACATGACCGCAGTGCGTGCACGGGCGACGGCGTCAGCTCCAGGCCGTGGCGGCGCGCTGGAGCCACTCATGGGCGCGCGCGATATGGGGCAGGGCGAGCGTGCCGGTCCGCACCACGAGGAAGTACGTGCGCAGCGGAGGGACCGGCGGGTCGTGGAGGGTGGCGATCGTTCCCCGCTCCAGTGCCGGGGCACAGAGATAGCGGGGCAGCACCGCCAGTCCGGCCCCGGCGATCACGCAGGAGAGTACGGCCCGCAGATCGGGCACGATGACCGTGCCCGTGGCGGCCGGCCGGGAGTCGAAGACGGAGGCCCAGTAGCGCGAGACGAACGGCAGTGACTCGTGGACCTCTACGAGCGGCAGGCGCTCCAGGGCCGGAGCGCCCTTCAGCCGCAAGGTGTCCGAGCCGATCCGCCCCGCCCAGCGTGGGGCCGCGACCAGCGCATGCTCCTCGTCGCAGAGCGGAACGGCGGTCAGCAGGGCTCCGCGCGGCCGTGCCGTGCTGATGGCCAGATCATGGTGGCCGCAGGCCAGCCCCTCCAGCGCCTCCTCGGCCGTCCCGAAGGAGGCCCGTAGCGCGAAGCTCCGGCCGTCGTCGCCGGTCAGCCCGGTAAGCGCCGGCAGAGCACGTTCGGCGGTGAACTCCGGAGGCCCGGCCAGGTGCAGCGTCCGGGACGAGGACTCGTCGTCCAGGCCGCTCTCCACTATCTCCACCAGGGCGTCGAGATGCGGTGCGGCCCTCTGTGCGAGTTCATCGCCGATCGTCGTCGGGGTCACCCCGCGCGCCTGACGAAGGAACAGCGGTCTGCCGAGCTGGCGCTCCAGCGTGCGGATCTGCGAGGTGACGGCGGGCTGGGAGAGGCCGAGCAGAGCGGCGGCGCGGGTGAAGGAGCCGGCTCTGTGCACGGTGACGAAGGTCCGCAGCAAGGCCAGATCCATGGGCATGCCCTCCCCTGTCGCTGCCTCCTCCGGCCCCCAGGCAGGCACCAACTATAAATAAGTCGATAGGTCTCTGTCGCTACCGTGATTGGACACTGACGCAGAGTCAACTAGCCTGGGTCGCGCGGACTTTCCCTCGCGAAAGCCGCAGACGGTCCGAGCCACGAGGGGGGAGGCTCGGACCGTCCTGACGGCATCGGCGAGGGACGCGGACGCTATTCGGCGGACTCGTCCAGGGCGCGCAGCACGTCGGCCACCAGGTCCTCAGGGTCCTCGGCGCCGACGGACATGCGGATGAAGCCCTCAGGGACGGCGTCCCCGCCCCAGCGGCGGCGGCGTTCGGCCGTGGACCGCACCCCGCCGAAGCTCGTCGCGTCCTCCACCAGCCGCAGGGCAGCCAGAAAACGCTCGGCACGCGTGCGCGTGGGCAGGGTGAAGGAGACGACGGAGCCGTAGCGGCGCATCTGCTGCGCGGCGATCTTGTGCGAGGGGTCGTCGGGCAGGCCCGGGTAGCGCAGGCCGGAGACCTCGGGCCGCTGTCGCAGCGCCTCCGCGACGGCGAGGGCGGTGGCGTTCTGCCGGTCGACGCGCAGCTGGAGCGTGGCGATGGACCGGTGCGCGAGCCAGGCCTCCATGGGGCCGGAGATCGCGCCGACGATCTTGCGCCAGCGGCGCACGGCGGCCATCGCCTCGGTGTTGTGGCCGGTGACGTAACCCAGCAGGACATCGCCATGGCCGGTGAGCTGCTTGGTACCGCTGGCCACGGAGAAGTCGGCGCCCAGCTCCAGCGGGCGCTGGCCGAGCGGAGTGGCGAGGGTGTTGTCGACGGCCACCAGTGCGCCACGCGCGTGGGCCGCCTCGGCCAGGCGCCGGATGTCGCAGACATCGAGCCCGGGGTTGGAAGGCGACTCGATCCACAGCAGCCGCGCCCCGTCGAGCACCTCCAGCTGGGCGTCCCCGCCGGTCGGCGCGGTGCGCACCTCGATGCCGTACGCCTCCAGCTGGGCGCCTACCAGCGGCAGCACCTGGTAGCCGTCGGACGGCAGCACGACCGCGTCTCCGGCGCGCAGCTGCGAGAACAGCACGGCGGAGATCGCCGCCATGCCGGAGGCGAACACCAGCGTCTCGGCGTCCTCCCGCCCGGGCGCCTCCAGCTCGCTGACGGCGCGCTCCAGCAACGTCCAGGTCGGGTTGTCGTCACGGCCGTACGCATACGGTCCCGATACCTCGCCGGGCAGGTGGAAGTGGGCCGCGAACACCGGTCCGGGCAGGGTCGGCTCGTTCTTGGCCGGCTCGGGCAGTCCGGCCCGTACCGCGCGCGTGCCGTCGCCGGTGCGGCCCTCGTCCTTCGTGGCATCGCTCATGCCGCCCGTCCTTCCAGTTCGTCCCGTACGGCGGCGAGCAGACCGGTGCTCGCCGCCTCCACCATCTCAAGGCACTCCTCGAAGCCGTCCCGGCCCCCGTAGTACGGGTCCGGCACGTCGAGGTCGTCGCCGGTGGCGGGGTCGTAGGAGCGCAGCAGGCGTATCTTGCGCGTGTCCTCCTCGGTGGGCGCGAGGCGGCGCAGGGCCTTGAGATGGCCGGTGTCGAGGGCGATCACGAGGTCGAGGCGGGCGAACCACGACGGCAGGAACTGGCGGGCGACGTGCTCGCTGTCGTAGCCGTGCTCCTCCAGGACCGAGACGGTACGCGGGTCGGCGGGCTCGCCCTCGTGCCAGCCGCCGGTGCCGGCGCTGTCGACCGTCACCAGGTCCTCCAGCCCGGCCTCCGCCACGCGCGCGCGGAAGACGGACTCGGCCATCGGGGAGCGGCAGATGTTGCCGGTGCACACGAAACAGACACGGTAGGTCATGCGCTCAGTCCTCGTCGGGCAGGACGACGTGCAGCGCCCAGGAGACGACGGAAACGATCAGACCGCCGACGACTGCCGTCCAGAATCCCTCCACGTGGAAACTCAGGTCGAGCTTGCCGCACACCCAGGAGGTCAGCAGCAGCATCAGCGCGTTCACGACCAGGGTGATCAGGCCCAGGGTCAGGATGAACAGCGGGAAGGTGAGCACCTTCACGATCGGCTTGACCAACCAGTTCACCAGACCGAAGACCAACGCGACGACGATCAGCGTGCCGGCCTTCTTGGCGGTGCTGTCACCCGTCAGAGTGATCTTGTCGAGCAGCCATACCGCGACCGCCAGGGCGCCCGCGTTGGCGATCGTCTTGACTACGAAATTCTTCATGTGTCTGATCGTGGCAGACCGGGCGCACCCTGGCCGGACGGACGGCGAGCGGTGCGACGGCGGGCAGCGGAACGGCGAGCAGTGAGGCGAGGGCGGCAGCGGCGATGAAGGCATTCCGGCTGGACGAACTGGAGGCGGAACGCGCCGCCAACGAGGGCGCCTACCTGCAGTTCCTGCGCGAGCGGAACATGTCGGTCGGCCTGTACGCCCTCAACGCGGGCGAGCACGACCCGCAGAAGCCGCACGGCCAGGACGAGGTGTACTTCGTGGTCAGCGGCCGGGCCTCGATCACCGTCGGTCTGGAGACGACCCAGGTGGCGCGGGGCAGCGTCGTGTACGTGCCCGCCGGGGTCGCCCACAAGTTCCACCACATCAGCGAGGACCTCAGGGTGCTCGTCGTGTTCTCTCCGCCCGAGGCGTGACCTGCAGCCCCGGGTTCCCTAGGGGACGGATCAGGGGAGGACAAGGGATGCGAGGCCCCCGTGAGGGCCCTCCGCGGCCCTAGCATCGAGTGCGGAACATCGACAACGCACGAGAACGCAAAGGACGAGGGCGATGCGAGAGATCTTCGCGGGGCTGCCGTGGTGGGTGAAGTGGGTCGCGGTGCCGGTCATCGCCCTGGTCGTGTTCGGCGGCCTGATAGCGACGGTGGTCGGGTTCGTGATCGGCCTGCTGTTCAAGGCGCTGGTCTTCGTCGCCCTGGTCGGCGGACTGATCTACATCGTCCGCAAGTTCATGGGGAACTCCTCGTCGCGCAGCGACTGGTGAGGCCCCCGGGAGCCGGTCACCTGTGACGAGGCCGGTTCCCTCGGGGGAGGGAAGTTTCCCCGGGAGCCGTCTGCGGGCGGTGGCGGGCGGTTAAAGTCCGGAACTCCCCACGGGGTCCGGCCCCGTGGGCGGCGCAGACCCCCCTCCGTGCTCTTCCTCGCACGGGCTGCCCCTCGCGCTCCGGGAGTGACCCTTGGCCACGGTTGACACCGCACCGGCAGAACCCCACGCACCCCACGCACCCCTCGCCCCACCGCGCCCCTGTGCGCCCTCCGTCCAGCGACCGGTGCCCCTGGCCGTCCCCGGCCAGCCACAGGCGGCGGAGATCCCCGGACCCCCGCGTGCCGCGGACCGCTCCGGACCACCGCCCTCCGCCGGCCGGCCGGGACCACCGGCCGCCCCTCCGTCCACCGCCACGCTCATCGGGTCCGTCCAGCGCGCCATGCGCCTGCTGGAGACCGTCGCTGCGCACGCATACGGCGCACCCGCCAAACAACTCGCCCGTGAGACCGGCATCGCGCTGCCCACGACGTACCACCTGCTGCGCACCTTGGTCCACGAGGGCTATCTGCGCCGCGAGAAGGGGCTGTTCTTCCTCGGTGACGCGGCGGAGCGACTGGGCCGCGGCGGAGCGCAGCAGAAACGTCGCAGCACGGTGGTGGACACGCTCGCCCACTGGCGCGATTCCATCGGTGTGCCGGTGTACTACGCGATGTACCGGGACGGTGAGATCGAGGTCATGTGCGTCTCCGCCTCCCGTCAGGCGCCCGCGGCGGAAGAGTGGGCGGACTTCCGTGAGACCGGCCATGCGCACGCGATCGGACAGTGCCTGCTCTCCCAGCTGGACGAGGACGCACGGCGCGACCACCTCGCCCGGTATCCCGTGCGGCCCATCACGCCGTACACCGTGCGGGACAACGACGCGCTGCTGCTGCGGCTGGCCCGGATGCGGCGCATGGAACCGGTGGTGGAGCGCCAGGAGTACGCGGTCGGCACCGTCTGCGCGGCGGTCCCGATCACGGTCGGCACCACCGCGGCCACCATGGCCGTCTCCCTGCCCGTCCACCAGGCCGACCGGCTGATGCCCGTGGCGCAGCGGCTGCAGGCGGAGATCGGGCGGCATCTGGGGTCCCTCGCGCTGTCTATCAGTATCTGAAAACTTACTGCTTGTGATCTCTCGTGTACTTTCAGCAAGATTTGACCACGGTCAGAGGGATCAATCCCGGCCAGTCGATGTCATATGACGGGATAGGCAATGCGCGAGTCCGTACAGGCAGAAGTCATGATGAGCTTTCTCGTGTCGGAGGAGCTCTCCTTCCGCATCCCGGTGGAGTTGCGCTACGAGACCTGTGATCCGTATGCCGTACGCCTCACCTTTCATCTTCCCGGCGATGCCCCGGTGACCTGGGCTTTCGGGCGGGAGCTGCTGGTCGACGGGGTCGGCCGTCCGTGCGGGGAGGGGGATGTGCACATCGCCCCCGTCGATTCCGAGGTGCTGGGTGAGGTGCTGATCCGGCTTCAGGTCGGTGGCGACCAGGCCCTGTTCCGCTCGTCGGCGCCACCGCTCGTGGCCTTCCTCGACCGTACGGACAAGCTCGTGCCGCTCGGCCAGGAGGGTGCGCTCGCCGATTTCGACGCTCATCTCGACGAGGCCCTGGACCGCATCCTGGCCGAGGAACAGAGCGCCGGCTGAAGCGTTACGGCAAGGGTGGCGGGGTGATCCGCCGTGGCCGCGCCGGACGGTGCAGGAACGCTTCTGCGGCGGGGGCCCGTTCCGGCGGGCCCTCCTCTCCGCGATGCCCACCTCACCGCGGGGCTGACCGCTTCCGGCGGTCAGCCCTCGTGCGTCACCGCTTCCGGCGTCGGCCCCGGCCGCCGCGTGCCGGTGCGAGCTGTGCCCCGGCGGGCGCCGGGGCATCGGGTCCGGGCCGGTCGGCCGACACGACGAGCGCGGCCAGCGCGGTGGTGACCGGGACCGAGGCGACCAGACCGATCGAGCCCACCAGCGTGCGCACGATCTCCTCGGCCACCAGCTCGCTGTTGGCCACGGTGCCTACGCTGCTCTGAGCGATGGAGAACAGCAGCAGCAACGGGAGTGCGGCACCGGCGTAGGCGAGCACGAGGGTGTTGACCACGGACGCGATATGGTCCCGGCCGATGCGGATGCCCGCCCGGTACAGCCCGCGCCAGCCCATCGACGGGTTGGCCTCGTGCAGCTCCCAGACGGCCGAGGTCTGTGTCACCGTCACGTCGTCCAGGACGCCGAGCGAACCGATGATGACGCCGGCCAGCAGCAGGCCACTCATGTCGATCGACGGATACAGGCCGTGGATCAGGCCGGTGTTGTCGTCCGTGTTGCCGGTCAGCGCGGCCCAGCCGATGAACAGTGAGCCGAGCACGCCGATCAGCGAGAGCGAGATCAGCGTGCCGAGCACGGCCACCGACGTACGCGCCGACAGACCATGGCACATGTACAGGGCGATCAGCATGATGGCACTCGACCCCACCACGGCCACCAGCAGCGGGTTCGCCCCCTCCAGGATCGCCGGCAGGATGAACAGCGTCAGCACGAGGAAACTCACGGCCAGTGCGACCAGCGCCATGACACCGCGCAGCCGGCCCACCACCACGACGGCCACCGCGAAGATCCCCGCGAGCAGGGCCATGGGGAACTTCCGGTTCACATCGGTGACCGAGTACTGCAGGTCCTTGGGGGCCGAGGGCTCGTAGGCGACCACGACCTTCTCGCCCTGGTGCAGTTGCCGCGACTGATCCGGCTGCACGATCTCCGTGAAGGTACGGCCCTCGTCCTTGCCCGTGTCGACCCGGATGGTGGCCTTCTTGCAGGTTCCGTTGGCCTCCGCCTCCGCGGACGTGCCCTCGGCGGTGGAGATGTCGCCGGTCGGTGTGCTGCCGGACGCGTTCACCGACTTGCAGCTGACCTCGACGACCCGGGTGACCGTGGCCTGCTGGGTCTGCCGGTCGAAGCCGACGCCGGTGCGCTTGTGGGAGGGGGCTTGCCCGGGCCAGAGCACCACGAGGCCGACCAGGACCGCCGCGGTGAAGGGGACCAGGATCGCCGCGATGACCTTGCGCAGGTGCTGGGAGACGGGCGCGGCGGGGCCGTGGCTGTGGCCGTGCGAGTGGCCACTGCCTTGTGAGTGACCGTGGCCGCGTGGACCGTGGCCGTGTCCGTCGCCCTGTTCCGGGCCGTCTCGGCGGGGCGGCTCGGGCGGCTGGTAGGGGTACTGCTCCATCCTGGTCACCGCCCGATCATCGCAAGAACGGCGGGGGCCCACTGTTCACCGCGCCACACATGACGCTAGCGTGGAGGCACCTTTGCACACGCGGGAGCTCGGAGCACCGGGCTGAGAGGGCGCTGACCTCCGTACACGCGATGTTTCACGTGGAACAAGAGGTGTTCCACAGGAAATGTCGGCAGACGGAAACCGCTGCGTCGACCGCCGAACCTGTTACCGGGTAATGCCGGCGTAGGGAGTAGGTCTCATGGCCAACAAGGACGCACGCACGCCTGCCTCCGTCCAGGACGAGAAGTCCCAGGAGGCCGGGAAGTCCATCGGCTGGCACAAGGCGTACGTCGAGGGCTCGCGCCCCGACCTGCGTGTGCCGGTCCGTCAGGTGCACCTCACGAACGGGCAGTCGGTCACGCTGTACGACACGTCAGGCCCGTACACCGATCCACTCGTCGACACGGACGTCCGCCGTGGCCTGCCGCCGCTGCGGGAGAACTGGATCATCGCCCGCGGCGACACCGAGGAGTACGCGGGCCGTCCGGTCCGTCCCGAGGACGACGGGATCAAGCACACCTCGCCGCGCGGCGGGCTGCGGAACCTGGACGCGGTCTTCCCCGGACGCCCGCGTCAGCCGCGGCGGGGTCGCAGCGGCCAGGCGGTGACCCAGCTCGCGTACGCCCGCCGTGGCGAGATCACGCCGGAGATGGAGTTCGTGGCCCTCCGGGAGAACGTCTCGCCCGAGGTGGTCCGCGAGGAGATCGCGGCGGGCCGGGCCGTGCTGCCGGCCAACGTCAACCACCCGGAGATCGAGCCGATGATCATCGGCAAGCGGTTCCTGGTGAAGGTGAACGCCAACATCGGCAACTCCGCGGTGACGTCCTCCATCGAGGAGGAGGTCGAGAAGATGACCTGGGCGACCCGCTGGGGCGCCGACACGGTCATGGACCTGTCCACCGGCCGCAACATCCACACCACGCGCGAGTGGGTGCTGCGCAACTCCCCCGTCCCCATCGGCACCGTGCCGCTCTACCAGGCCCTGGAGAAGGTCGACGGCAAGGCCGAGGAACTGACCTGGGAGATCTACAAGGACACCGTCATCGAGCAGGCCGAGCAGGGCGTGGACTACATGACGGTCCACGCAGGCGTCCGGCTGCCGTATGTCCCGCTCACCGCCAACCGCAAGACCGGCATCGTCTCGCGCGGCGGTTCGATCATGGCCGCGTGGTGCCTGGCGCACCACAAGGAATCGTTCCTGTACGAGAACTTCGAGGAGCTGTGCGAGATCCTCGCCGCCTATGACGTCACGTACTCGCTGGGCGACGGCCTGCGGCCGGGTTCGATCGCGGACGCCAACGACGAGGCGCAGTTCGCGGAGTTGAGGACGCTCGGGGAACTCAACCGGATCGCCAAGCGTTTCCACGTACAGACCATGATCGAGGGTCCGGGACACGTCCCGATGCACAAGATCAAGGAGAACATCGACCTTCAGCAGGAGATCTGCGATGAAGCCCCGTTCTATACGCTCGGCCCGCTGACCACGGACGTCGCGCCGGCGTACGACCACATCACCTCCGGCATCGGCGCCGCGATGATCGCCTGGTGGGGCACGGCGATGCTCTGCTACGTCACGCCCAAGGAGCACCTGGGCCTGCCCAACCGGGACGACGTCAAGACCGGCGTCATCACCTACAAGATCGCCGCACACGCGGCGGACCTCGCCAAGGGGCATCCCGGCGCGCAGGAGTGGGACGACGCACTGTCCGACGCCCGCTTCGAGTTCCGGTGGGAGGACCAGTTCAACCTCGCGCTGGACCCGGACACGGCACGGGAGTTCCACGACGAGACCCTGCCGGCCGAGCCTGCCAAGACGGCCCACTTCTGCTCGATGTGCGGCCCGAAGTTCTGCAGCATGAAGATCTCGCAGGACATCCGGCGTGAGCACGGTGGCAGCCGGACCGAGATCGAGGAGGGCATGGCACAGAAGTCGAAGGAGTTCGCGGCCGCCGGCAACCGGGTGTACCTGCCGATCGCCGACTGAGCGCCACACGCTGAAGTCGCCGCGCCGGCCGGCCCCGCGACGGTCGGCTGGTGCGGCGGGGCGGTAAGGCTCGTGGCCGGCCGGGGTGATGGCAGCACACCGGTGGGCCGCTCGGGTCACTCGGGCTGGTGCTCGGGGCCGCCGAAGTCCGGGCTCGTGTAGTCGGGACTGCTGAAGCTCGGGCGGCCGGTCGCGGTGCCGTCGTCGGGGCTGCTGAAGCCGGGGCGGTCGTAGCCGAGGCGGGGTATCCGGCCGGTTGGTGCGGGTGGTGTCTGGGGTTTCCCGGCGGTCGTGCCGGGATCGGCGAGTGCCTCCCGGAGGAAGGGCAGGACGCCGCGCTCCAGCAGGGCGTCCCGCCAGGCCTCCTTGGCCCTGGCCAGCTCCTCGTGGGCCGCGTCCCGTGCCCGGTCGTCCGCAGCGGTGCTGTTGCGCAGGGCGGTGAGCAGCAGTCCGACCGCGGCGACGAGGATCGTCGCCGCGGTGATGGCGCCGAACACCCAGCCGGCGGTGAGCATGGTCCGGGCGAAGGTCTGGCCGGGGTCGAGCATCTTCAGGATGTAGCCGACGAGCAGGAAGATCACCGCGGCGGTTCCGGACAGGACGGGAGCCAGGACGGCGATGACCGCGATGGCGCCCGCGCCGGTGCTCTCGGCGGCTTCACCGAGGGTGGTGGCGAGACCCGCGGCGGCCGAACCAGGATCCGCCTCCTCGGAGTCGCCGACGGCCGACGGGCCGGACAGCGCCGGGTGACGCAGTTCGTCGCGCAGCTTGACGTAGTGCTGGTACTCGGCCGCCGCGGCTGCCGTGATCAGGGCGGAGGCGTTGAGCGCCATGGTGCGCAGTTGTTCGGAGTTGAGCCGCTGTCCGACAGCGGCCAGTTCCGGTCGGTGCGGTGCGGAGCGCAGCGCCTCATCGAGGAGCCGCTCGAATTCCTGGCGGTCCTCGCTCTGCAGGTGCTGCGGAACGCTGTTCATGTGCATCCCCCGATGCTCCGTAGGGCTTGGGGCTCGCACGCCGGCGAGCCGTCGGGCAGAAACGGAGGGGAGCCTGCTACGGATAAGCCGATGGTAGAGCCGTGACGGCGCACGGTGACAGGGGATTGCCGGAAATTGCGGTCCGGCCTGCGCGTACGCGGCTGGGGGATGCCTGCCCGACGAACGGTCAGATGTCCAGGGGCAGTTGCTGGACCAGCAGTTTTCCGGCCATGGTCACTCCGCCGTCCATGGCGATGGCGAGCCCGTCGGCGTAGACGTGCGGTCCCTCGACGACCGGGCCGGTGCTCTCCTCGCCGTCCTCGGAGCCGACCTGGCCGAGGAGATAGGGAATGGGGCTGTGCCCGTGAACGACCCGGGTGCCGCCGTACGTATCGAGGAGGGAGCGCACGGCATCGGCGCCGCCCTCGTCGCGGAAGGAGAAGCGCTTGGTGAACTTGCGGAACAGGTCCCAGACCTCGTCGGCGTCGTTGCGGGTCAGAGCCTCGCGGACGGTGTCGTTGACCGCCTCGATGGAGTCGCCGTAGTCGAGGTAGGCGGTGGTGTCGGAGTGGAGGAGCAGATAGCCGTCGACCTCCTCGACGGCGTCGAGGCGGGCCATCCACTGCAGGTGGTGGTCCTGGAGGCGGTCCATGTCGGTCTTCTGGCCGCCGTTGAGCAGCCAGGCCGCCTGGAAAGTGGCCGTGCCCGCACCGGAGTTGACGGGGGTGTCGCCGAACCGTTTGGCGCCGAGGAGCAGTAGTTCGTGGTTGCCCATGAGGGCCTTGCAGTAGCCGCCGGCCGCCGCGGCCTCGGCGGACAGCCGCATGACCAGGTCGATGACGCCGATGCCGTCCGGGCCGCGGTCGGTGAAGTCGCCGAGGAACCACAGCCGGGCGGTGCCGGCGCACCACTGGCCCGAGGCATCGATCAGGCCCTGCTCCTGCAGGGCTGCCACCAGCTCGTCCAGGTAGCCGTGGACGTCACCGACGACATAGAGCGGTCCGGGCCCGGTCGCCGGCTGTGGGGCCGGGGCGGGGACGGGCTCGACGGGGACCTGGAGGGTGTCACCGCGGTTGATGACGGGCAGGTCGCGCTGCGTGGGGGTGTAGCCCTCGGGGTAGGCCTCGTCGGCGGGCGGTACGACGTCGCCGGGGTGGACGCGCTGGACGTACGGACCGGTCTCGTGGACGTACGCGGGCACCCGGAAGTCGCGCAGCGTCGCCGTCCGCTCCGCATCGGGTCCCTGACCGGCCCCCTGAGTCATCAGACCCCTCCACCATCGCGCCGCATCTGCACCGCTTCGGACTGCCTGGTCGCAGCGGTCCGCGGTGTCGTGGGCCCATCATAGGAATGCGCGTCGCGCCGTGTGATGACCCAGGGGTGGTGAATCGGAACAAGACTCCAGTTCGCCGCGGCTTTCGCCCCGTTTGGGCAGATGTTCGACCGGCTGTCGACCGGCCGAACTCTCGGTCCACCCCCGCCCGCATCCCGTGACCGATCACCCTATGCCGCACCGGCCGGGACCGTGGGGGTCGGTGCGGCGGGCGCGGTGCTACTTCTCGTCCGGTGTCCGCGGCGGGCTGACCGTCGTGCGCGGGGACCGCCGCTGGGAGGAGGTGCGCACGATCAGTTCGGTCGGTATCACCTGCTCGACCGGCTGGTCCGACTCGACGCCCTCGATGGCGTCGATGAGGAGCTGGACGACGGCGGTGCCGATGCGGCGCGGCTTCAGGGACAGGGTGGTGATGGGCGGCTCGGTGCTGGCGTACACGGTGGACTCGCTGCAGCACACCAGCAGCAGGTCGTCGGGGACGCGCAGACCGTAGCGGCGGGCGGCGGCGAGCAGGTCGGTGCCGTTGGGGTCGAACAGTCCGTAGACCGCGTCGGGCCGGTCGGGGCGGGCGAGCAGCCGGTCGGCGGCGACGGCGCCGGCACACGGGTCGTGCGCCGGGTAGGCCTCGTAGACCGGGTCCTGGCCGACCCGTTCGCACCAGCGCAGGTACGCGGTGGTCGACAGATGGGTGTACGTGTCCGTCGTGGTGCCCGTGAGCAGGCCGATGCGGCGGGCGCCGGCGGCGGCGAGGTGGTCGAGGATGCCGAGTACGGCGGCCTCGTGGTCGTTGTCGACCCAGGCGGTGACGGGGAGCGCGCCGGCCGGGCGGCCGTCCGAGACGACCGGTAGCCCCTGCCGGACCAGCTCGCTGACCACCGGGTCCTGGTCGGAGGGGTCGATGACGACCGTGCCGTCCAGGGCGACGTTGGACCACACGTCGTGGCGGGAGGTCGCGGGCAGGATGACCAGGGCGTAGCCGCGGGCGAGCGCGGCCGAGGTCGCGGCCCGGGCCATCTCGGCGAAGTAGGCGAACTCCGTGAAGGTGAAAGGTTCATCCCCGTACGTCGTCACGGTCAGGCCGATCAGACCCGACTTGCCGGTACGGAGGGTGCGGGCGGCGGCCGAGGGCCGGTACCCCAGCCGGTCGGCGACCTCGCGGACATGGCGCCGGGTGGCATCCGGGAGCCGGCCCTTGCCGTTGAGGGCGTCGGATACGGTCGTGATGGAGACCCCGGCGGCGGCGGCGACGTCTCTGATGCCCGCCCGACCCGGCCGGCTGCCTCGACGTGAGGTTTCCGCGCGGCTCACCTGGTGCTTCCCTGCTGCTGTCATGGCGAGCCGATAGTAGGGCTCATGCGGTGGGGTAGTGCGGACGCATATGCACGCGTTGACAGGCACGTTTCTGCATGGTCATGGGAGGTCAACTTCCTTGGAAACCAAGGTTGTTGATTGATCCAATAGTAAGACGTGACTTGTCGACGCGGATGGACCTACCAAGTCCCCGATGTCTCGAAGAGGTCTCAACTCACCTTCACGGGGGACGCGCGCCACGGCGCAAGCTACCGGCGCATAGATATATGTACGGCGCGCCCCCCGAAACGTACGCCTTCGTACGAGGATGCCCTTGATGCCAGTGGGAGACGTGAGCCTCGCCTCTTTCCCCGGCGGCGGCCGCACCGCTGGGCGTCCCGCACCTGTTCGCAGCGGCGCCGAATCCTCATAAGGTGAGGAGTATTGGATGCCGGCGGTGTCGACAGGCCGCCGGTGGTCGCGAGGAGGACTGCGGTGAGCGAGACGAGCCCCAAGCTGCGCGCCGAGCTGGAGGGTATCCCCACCTACAAGCCGGGCAAGCCGGCCGCGGCCGGCGGACCGGTCGCCTACAAGCTGTCCTCCAACGAGAACCCGTACCCGCCGCTGCCCGGCGTGCTGGAGAGCGTGACCGCTGCGGCCTGCGACTTCAACCGCTACCCGGACATGGCCTGCACAGGTCTGATGAACGAGCTGTCCGACCGCTTCGGTGTACCGCTCTCCGACCTGGCCACGGGCACCGGCTCGGTGGGTGTCGCCCAGCAGCTGATCCAGGCCACCAGCGGCCCCGGCGACGAGGTGATCTACGCCTGGCGGTCGTTCGAGGCGTACCCGATCATCACGCAGATCAGCGGCGCCCGTTCGGTCCAGGTGCCGTTGACGCCGGGCGATGTGCACGACCTGGACGCGATGGCGGACGCGATCACCGACCGGACCCGGCTGATCTTCGTCTGCAACCCCAACAACCCGACCGGCACGGTGGTGCGGCGGGCCGAGCTGGAGCGGTTCCTCGACCGGGTGCCCGCTGATGTACTGGTGGTGCTGGACGAGGCCTACCGGGAGTTCATCCGCGATCCCGAGGTGCCCGACGGTGTCGAGCTGTACCGGAAGCGGCCCAATGTCTGCGTCCTGCGGACCTTCTCCAAGGCGTACGGGCTGGCCGGGCTGCGCGTCGGTTTCGCGATCGCCCATGAGCCGGTGGCGGCGGCACTGCGCAAGACGGCGGTGCCGTTCGGAGTGAGCCAGCTGGCACAGGAGGCTGCGATCGCTTCACTGCGGGCCGAGGACGAGCTGCTGGGCCGGGTGGGCTCGCTGGTGTGCGAGCGCACCCGCGTGGTCGACGCGCTGCGGGCCCAGGGCTGGACGGTGCCGGAGACGCAGGCCAATTTCGTGTGGATGCGGCTGGGGGAGCGCACGGTCCCGTTCGCACAGGCCTGCGAGGAGCACGGGGTGGTGATCCGGCCGTTCCCGGGCGAGGGTGTGCGGGTGACGGTCGGGGAGGCCGAGGCGAACGACATCTTCCTGAAGGTGGCGGAGGGGTTCCACAAGGAGCTGTAGTCCGGCGGTAGCGCTACTCGTCGATCAGTTCCACCCTGATGGGGGCGCCGTCGCGTACAGACGCCGGGAGGCCGGCGTCCCCTTCCACGCTGCCGAGGACAGTGCAGGGGCTGTGAGGCGGCAGTCCTCGACCTGCCGGGCGTCCGTTTCACGTGAAACAGAGACGCCTGTGTCTACATGCGCCTCCTCACCTGTAGAAGTCGCCGCCGAGGTCTTGACGTGACGGCAGAGGGGGACCCCCCTGCGCAGGCCGAAAATCAGTACGTCATAATGGCTTGTGAATGTGAACGCGTTCACAAGCGCGTCTCGTTTGCTCCGTATGTGTGCAACAAAAAGGGGCAAACCGCCGCTGTACCACGCCGTAGTAAGGAGAGTGACGACGTGGACCTGGCTTTGGCGCCGGAGACACTGGCGCGCTGGCAGTTCGGCATCACCACCGTCTACCACTTCCTGTTCGTTCCGCTGACGATCTCCCTGGCCGCCCTCACGGCCGGGCTGCAGACGGCCTGGGTGCGTACGGAGAAGGAGAAGTACCTCAGGGTGACGAAGTTCTGGGGCAAGCTCTTCCTGATCAACATCGCGATGGGCGTGGTCACCGGCATCGTGCAGGAGTTCCAGTTCGGCATGAACTGGTCCGACTACTCGCGCTTCGTCGGTGACATCTTCGGCGCGCCGCTCGCCTTCGAGGCGCTGATCGCGTTCTTCTTCGAGTCCACCTTCATCGGTCTGTGGATCTTCGGCTGGGACAAGCTGCCCAAGAAGATCCATCTGGCCTGCATCTGGATGGTCTCGATCGGCACGGTCCTGTCGGCGTACTTCATCCTGGCGGCGAACTCCTGGATGCAGCACCCGGTCGGCTACAAGATCGACAAGGCCAGGGGGCGGGCCGAGCTGACCGACTTCTGGGCCGTGCTGACCCAGAACACCGCCCTCAGCCAGGCCTTCCACACCCTGTCCGCGGCCTTCCTGACCGGTGGTGCCTTCATGGTGGGCATCTCCGCCTACCACCTGGCCCGCAAGAAGCACATCCGCGAGATGAAGACCTCGCTGCGGCTCGGCCTGGTCACCGTGGTCATCGCCGGCCTGCTCACCGCGATCAGCGGCGACACCCTCGGCAAGGTGATGTTCAAGCAGCAGCCGATGAAGATGGCCGCCGCCGAGGCGCTGTGGGACGGCCAGAAGCCCGCACCGTTCTCGATCTTCGCCTACGGCGACGTGGACAAGGGCCACAACACCGTGGCCATCGAGATCCCGGGGCTGCTGTCCTTCCTCGCCGACGACAGCTTCACCTCGTACGTGCCCGGCATCAACGACGTGAACAAGGCCGAGCAGCAGAAGTTCGGGCCCGGTGACTACCGGCCCAACATCCCCGTCGCCTTCTGGGGCTTCCGCTGGATGATCGGCTTCGGCATGGCCTCCTTCGCCATCGGGCTGGCCGGGCTCTGGCTGACCCGCAAGAAGTTCATGCTGCCGCAAGCCCTGAGGGTCGGCGAGGACGAGGTGCCGCACCTGGTGCTGTTCAAGAACACGGCGCTCAGTCCGAAGCTCACCCCCTGGTACTGGCGCATCGCGACCTGGACCCTTGCCTTCCCGCTGATCGCCAACTCGTGGGGCTGGATCTTCACCGAGATGGGCCGCCAGCCGTGGGTCGTCTACGGCGTCCTGCAGACCCGGGACGCCGTCTCCCCCGGTGTCTCCCAGGGCGAGGTCCTCACCTCGATGACCGTCTTCACCGCGCTGTACGCCATCCTCGCCGTGGTCGAGGTCAAGCTGCTCGCGAAGTACGTCAAGGCGGGCCCGCCGGAGCTGACCGAGGCCGACCTCAACCCGCCCACGAAGATCGGCGGCGACACCCGTGACGCCGACAAGCCGATGGCCTTCTCGTACTAGGCCGAGGGAACAGTCATGGAACTTCACGACGTCTGGTTCGTCCTGATCGCCGTCCTGTGGACCGGCTACTTCTTCCTGGAAGGCTTCGACTTCGGGGTCGGCATCCTCACCAGGCTGCTGGCCCGCAACCGGCCCGAGCGCCGGGTGCTGATCAACACCATCGGCCCGGTCTGGGACGGCAACGAGGTGTGGCTTCTCACCGCGGGCGGTGCGACCTTCGCCGCGTTCCCCGAGTGGTACGCCACCCTCTTCTCCGGCTTCTACCTCCCCCTGCTGCTCATCCTGGTCTGCCTGATCGTCCGGGGTGTCGCCTTCGAGTACCGGGCCAAGCGGCCGGAGGAGAACTGGCAGCGCAACTGGGAGACAGCGATCTTCTGGACCTCGCTGCTCCCCGCGTTCCTGTGGGGCGTGGCCTTCGGGAACATCGTGCGGGGGGTGAAGCTCGACCGGAACTTCGAGTACGTCGGCAACGTCTGGGACCTGCTCAACCCCTACGCCCTGCTCGGCGGCCTGGTGACGCTCACGCTGTTCACCTTCCACGGAGCGGTGTTCACCGCACTCAAGACGGTCGGGGAGATCCGGGTGCGGGCCCGGAAGCTGGCCCGGTGGGTCGGTCTGCTCGCGGCCGTCGTGGCGCTCGCCTTCCTGTCGTGGACGCAGGCCGACAGCGGTGACGGCAAGAGTCTGGTGGCTCTGGTCGTGGCCGTCGTCGCCCTGGTGGCGGCTCTCGTGGCCAACCAGGCCGGGCGGGAGGGATGGTCGTTCGCACTGTCCGGCGTCACCATCGTGGCAGCCGTGGCGATGCTCTTCCTGTCACTGTTCCCGAACGTCATGCCGTCCACCCTGAACGGGGACTGGAGCCTGACGGTCACCAATGCCTCGTCGAGTCCGTACACCCTGAAGATCATGACATGGTGCGCCGCGATCGCCACGCCGCTCGTTCTGCTCTACCAGGGCTGGACCTACTGGGTTTTCCGTAAGCGGATCGGTACGCAGCACATCGCTCCTGACGCTGCGGCCGGCGCCGCACACTGAGTCCGCCGAGGGTGCCGTTTCACGTGAAACAGCACCCTCGGTGCCGAAGGGCATGTTTCACGTGAAACCAATCGATCCCCGCCTTCTGCGGTACGCCCGCGCCACCCGTATCTTCCTCGTCGCGGTCATCGGCCTGGGGGCCGTCGGCGCCGGTCTGGTCATCGCTCAGGCCATGCTCGTCGCCGAGATCGTCGTCGGAGCGTTCCAGCATGGGCAGTCGGCCGCTGAACTCCGTACTCCCCTGTTGTTGTTGGCCGCCGTGGCCGTCGGGCGATCGATGGTCGCGTGGCTCACCGAACTCGCGGCCCACCGCGCGAGCGCGGCCGTGAAGTCGGAGCTGCGCGGGCGGCTGCTCGACCGGGCGGCGGCGCTCGGTCCGGGGTGGCTGAGTGGTCAGCGGACCGGTTCGCTGGTCACCCTGGCCACGCGCGGGATCGACGCCCTGGACGACTACTTCTCGCGCTACCTGCCGCAGTTGGGGCTCGCTGTGGTGGTGCCCGTGGCGGTGCTGGCCCGGATCGTCACCGAGGACTGGGTGTCGGCGGCGATCATCGTCTGCACCCTGCCGCTGATTCCGGTCTTCATGCTGCTGATCGGCTGGGCGACTCAGTCCCGGATGGAGCGTCAGTGGCTATTGCTGTCCCGGTTCTCGGGCCACTTCCTGGACGTGGTCGCGGGACTGCCCACGCTGAAGGTGTTCGGCCGGGCCAAGGCACAGGCGGAGTCCATCCGGCGGATCACCGGGGAGTACCGGCAGGCCACCCTGCGGACGCTGCGGATCGCTTTCCTGTCCTCCTTCGCGCTGGAGTTGCTGGCCACGCTGTCGGTCGCGCTGGTCGCCGTGACGATCGGGATGCGGCTTGTCCACGGGGACATGGATCTCTCCATCGGTCTGGTGATCCTCGTGCTGGCGCCCGAGGCCTATCTGCCGCTGCGGCAGGTGGGTGCGCAGTACCACGCGGCGGCGGAGGGGCTTGCCGCGGCGGAGGAGATCTTCAGCGTCCTGGAGACGGCGGTGCCGGGGTCGGGTACCGGTGCGGTGCCGACGGGTGGCGTGGCCTTCGAAGGGGTCACCGTTCGGTATCCGGGACGCTCCTCGGACGCGGTGACCGATGTGTCGTTCACCGTCGAGCCCGGCGAGACCGTCGCGCTGGTCGGGCCGAGCGGGGTGGGCAAGTCGACGCTGCTGAGCGTGTTGCTGGGGTTCGTACGGCCCACCGAGGGGCGGGTGCGGATCGGGGGCGCGGATCTCGCCGGGCTGGATGTGGCGGACTGGCGGTCGCGGGTCGCGTGGGTACCGCAGAGGCCGCATCTGTACGCCGGGACGATCGCGGAGAACGTGCGGCTGGCTCGGCCTGACGCCGACGAGGAGGCCGTGCGGCGGGCGTTGCGGGACGCGGGGGCGTGGGAATTCGTGGCGGCGCTGCCTGACGGGGTCGACACCGTGCTCGGGGAGGACGGGGCGGGGTTGTCGGCGGGGCAGCGGCAGCGGCTGGCGTTGGCGCGGGCGTTTCTCGCGGATCGGCCTGTGCTGTTGCTGGATGAGCCGACGGCTGCGTTGGACGGGCGGACCGAGGGGGAGGTCGTGGCTGCCGTGCGGAGGCTTGCCGCTGGGCGGACCGTGGTGCTCGTCGTGCATCGGCCTGCGTTGTTGGGGGTGGCTGACCGGGTGGTACGGCTGGGAGGGGCCGTGGCTGTTCCGTCCCCGGGGTGCAGTGGGCCCACCAGGGGGCTCCGCCCCCTGGACCCCCGCCCTCGCCCACCCGCCACCCGACTCGGTCGGCTGGAGGGTGAGCCGACGGGGTCCCGGCTCGGTGGGCTGGATGGTGGGCCGGTGGAGGCTGGGCTCGGTCGGCTCGGAGGTGAGTCGGTAGGGGATCGGCTCGGTGGGGTCGGGGGTGGTTCGGCTCGGGACCGGCTCGGTGGGCTGCTGCGTGAGTCGGTGGAGGGGCGGCTCGGTGGGGTCGGGGGTGGGCCGGTTCGGGATCGGCTTGAGGGGCTGGATGGTGGGCCGGTGGGGGATCGGCTCAGTGGGCTGGAGCAGGGGGCGGTGCGGCGGGCCGCGGGGAGCGTGCTGCGGCGGGTTCGGGGGGAAGGCGGGCGGCGGGGGCGGTTGGTCGGGGCCCTGGGGCTGGGGAGTCTTGCCCTGGGGAGTGCCGTGGGGCTGATGGCTACCTCCGGCTGGCTCATCTCGCGGGCCTCACAACAACCCCCGGTGCTGTACCTGATGGTGGCCGTGACCGCGACCCGGGCGTTCGGGATCGGGCGGGCCGTCTTCCGGTATGCCGAGCGGCTGGTGTCGCACGACGCCGTTCTGCGCATGCTGGCCGACACCCGGGTCGCGGTGTACCGACGGCTGGAGCGCCTGGCCCCCGCAGGGCTGCGCGGCGCCCGGCGCGGTGATCTGCTCACCCGGCTGGTCTCGGACGTGGACGCGTTCCAGGACTACTGGCTGCGCTGGCTGCTGCCCGCCGGAGTGGCCCTCACCGTGTCCGCCGCGTCCGTCGGCTTCACGGCCTGGCTGCTGCCCGAGGCCGGTGCCGTCCTCGCGGCGGGCCTGCTGGCGGCCGGTGTCGGTGTCCCCCTGCTGACCGCTACCGCGGCCCGGCGGACCGAGCGGCGGCTGGCGCCCACCCGGGGAGTGCTCGCGACCCGCGTGACCGACCTGCTCACCGGCACGGCCGAGCTGACCGTCGCCGGTGCGCTGCCGGCCCATACGGACGCGGCCCGGCGGGCCGACGGCACCCTCACCCGGATCGCCGCGCGCGCCGCCGCCGTCACCGGGCTCGGGGACGGGCTCACCGCGCTCGTGTCCGGGCTGACCGTCACGGCCACCGCGGCGTTCGGCGCCCAGGCGGTGGCGGCCGGCCGGCTGAGCGGCGTGGCGATGGCCGTGGTCGTCCTGACCCCACTGGCCGCCTTCGAAGCCGTACTGGGGCTGCCGCTCGCCGCGCGGTACCGGCAGCGGGTGCGGCGCAGCGCGGAGCGGGTGTACGAGGTCCTGGACGCCCCCGAGCCCGTGCGCGAGCCCGTCCCGCCCCGGCAGGCGCCCGCCTCGCCGTTCCCCGTGGTCGTCAAGGGCGTGGTCGCGCGGTACGCGGGGCAGCGGGGGAAGGCGCTCGCCGGGCTGGATCTGACGCTGGAGGAGGGGCGCCGGGTCGCGGTGGTGGGCGCGTCCGGCTCCGGCAAGACGACCCTCGCGCAGGTGCTGCTGCGGTTCCTCGACCCGGAGGCGGGCTCGTACACGCTCGCCGGTGTGGACGCGTGCGCGCTGGACGGTGACGACGTACGGCGGTTCGTCGGGCTGTGCGCGCAGGATGCGCATCTCTTCGACAGCTCGGTGCGCGAGAACCTGCTTCTGGCCAGGAAGGACGCCACCGAGGCCGACCTGCGGGGAGTGCTGGCCCGGGCCCGGCTGCTGGACTGGGTGGAGGGGCTGCCCGACGGCCTGGACACGCTCGTCGGCGAGCACGGGGCGCGGCTGTCCGGCGGGCAGCGGCAGCGGCTGGCGCTGGCCCGCGCGCTGCTGGCCGGCTTCCCCGTCCTGGTCCTGGACGAGCCCGCCGAGCACCTGGATCTGCCGACGGCGGATGCGCTGACCGCCGATCTGCTGGCCGCGACGGAGGGCCGTACGACGCTGCTGATCACCCACCGGCTGGCGGGGCTCGACGCGGTGGACGAGGTGATCGTGCTCGACGCGGGCCGGGTGGTGCAGCGGGGGCCGTACGAGCGGCTGATCACCGAGGACGGGCCGCTGCGGGAGATGGCACGCCGGGAGGCCGAGGCGGAGGCGCCGGCCGGCGTGGGGTGACGGCTCGCCGACGGGGCCGCCCCGCGGGGCCTGGGCGGGGTATCAGCGGACCGCTTGCTTCGACCGGGTCCACCGAGCATGGCGGGCCATCAGGCCAGGCCGAGGTCCCTCGGGGCAGCCGGTCTGGGCGGAGTCTTGGCCGGCCCGGCTGCTTCGGCCGGGTCTGTCGGCATGACGGGCGCGTCGGCGGGGCGGGCGTCCCACCGGAACCCGCGCGGAGCGCTACCCCACCCGGTCGGCGAGGAGGTGTTCGATCACCACCGCCACGCCGTCGTCGTTGTTGGCGACCGTGCGGCCCGACGCGGCGGCGATGACGTCCGGGTGGGCGTTGCCCATCGCGTAGGACTGGCCGGCCCAGGTCAGCATCTCGACGTCGTTGGGCATGTCGCCGAAGGCCACGACCTCCTCGTTCGAGATGCCGCGCTCGGCGCAGCACAGGGCGAGGGTGCTGGCCTTGGAGACGCCGGGGCCGCTGAGTTCCAGCAGGGCGCTGGGGCTGGAACGGGTGACGTTGGCGTGCTCGCCGACGGCCAGCCGGGCGAGGGTGAGGAACGCGTCGGGGTCGAGGGACGGGTGGTAGGCGAGGATCTTGAGCACGGGCTGGTCGGCGTCGGGGCCGTCGGGTGCGAGCAGCGTCTCGGCGGGCAGGAGATGGTCGGGTATCTCCATGTGCAGCTTGGGATAGTCCGGCTCCTGGTGGAAGCCGTACGTCTGCTCCACCGCGAACACCGTGCCGGGCGCCGCCTCGCGCAGCAGTTGTACGGCCTTCAGGGCGTTGTCCCGGGCCAGCTCGCGGACCTTGACGAACCGGTGGGCGCCGGGGCCGCCGTGCAGGTCGACCACGGCGGCGCCGTTGCCGCAGATCGCCAGGCCGTGGCCGTGGACGTGGTCGCTGACCACGTCCATCCAGCGGGCCGGCCGGCCGGTGACGAAGAAGACCTCGATCCCGGCCTCCTCGGCGGCGGCCAGCGCGGCGACGGTCCGCGGGGAGACCGACTTGTCGTCGCGCAGCAGAGTGCCGTCCAGGTCGGTGGCGATCAGCCGCGGTGGCAGGGCGGCGGCAGGGGTCCCGGGCTGTCTGGTCGCTGAGGTCACCCGGCCATTCTCACCCAGGCCTCCGCACGGCCGTGCGGGAGTCCGCACGGATGAGACACAGGCGACGCTCAGGGCGGCCGACGCGGACGGTTGGTCCGGGGGTCAGTCCAGCTGGGCGAGGGCTTCCATGGCGATCCGCTCGAAGACCTTCTCGTCGGCGGCGAAGTCGGAGTCCGGGATGGGCCAGTGGATCACGATCTCGGTGAAGCCCAGCTCCTGGTGGCGGCCGGCGAAGTCCACGAAGGCGTCCAGGGACGCGAGCGGCCGGCCGCGGTCCGGGGTGAAGCCGGTGAGCAGGACCTTGTCCAGCTCGGCCAGGTCCCGCCCGGCGGCCTCGCAGGCCTCGGTCAGCTTGCCGATCTGGCCGCTCAGGGCCGCTACGGACTGCTCCGGCGTGCCGGTCTCGTACAGCTTCGGGTCGCCGGTGGTCACCCACGCCTGGCCGTAGCGCGCGGCGAGCCTCAGACCGCGCGGGCCGGTGGCCGCCACCGCGAACGGCAGCCGGGGCCGCTGTACACAGCCCGGTATGTTGCGGGCCTCGTGCGCCGAGTAGAAACGGCCCTCGGACGACACCGCGTCCTCGGTGAGGAGCCGGTCGAGCAGGGGCACGAACTCGGCGAACCGGTCGGCGCGCTCACGCGGGGTCCACGGCTCCTGGCCGAGGGCGGTGGCGTCGAAACCGGTGCCGCCCGCGCCGATGCCGAGGGTGACCCGGCCGCCGGAGATGTCGTCCAGCGAGATCAGTTCCTTGGCGAGGGTCACCGGGTGGCGGAAGTTCGGCGAGGTGACCAGCGTGCCGAGGCGCAGCCGCTCGGTGGCCGCCGCGGCCGCCGTCAGCGTCGGGATCGCGCCGAACCAGGGGCCGTCACGGAAGCTGCGCCAGGACAGGTGGTCGTAGGTGTACGCCGTGTGGAAGCCGAGCTGCTCGGCGCGCACCCAGGCCGAACGGCCACCCTCGTGCCAGCGGCGGTACGGCAGGATCACGGTGCTCAGACGCAGACTCATGCGTCCGAGCGTAAGCGGCCCCGCCGGCAACGGACGAAACGGTCACCGTGTGCGGTCCGGCGGTCGCGGAGTGCTCAGTGCGGTCCGGTGGTGGCCGAGTGCTCGGCGCGGTCCGGTGGTGGCGTAGTGCTGGGTGCGGTCTGGTGGTGGTGGGTGCTCAGTGCGGCCCCGGAGGTCACGCAGTGCTCAGTGAGCGGTCCGGTGGTGGCGGGGTGCTCAGTGCGGTGCGGTGGTGGCGGAGTGCTCGGTGCGGCCCCGGAGGTCACGCAGTGCTCAGTGAGCGGTCCGGTGGTGGCTGAGTGCTCGGCGCGGTCCGGTGGTGGCGGGGTGCTCAGTGCGGTCCGGTGGTGGCGGGGTGCTCGGTGCGGTCTGGCGGTTGCGGGGTCCTGGGTGCGGTCCCGCGGCCACGGGTGCTTGGTGCGGTCCGGTGGCGGCGGGGTGCTCGGTGCGGCCCGGGCGGCCACGGAGTGCTCGGCGCGGCCCCCGAGGCCACGCCGTGCTCAGTGGCGGGCCGGTGGCCACGCCGTGTTCAGTGCGGGCCCGGGAAGCGCAGGTAGCGCGGGGGCACGGTCGCGGTCAGCCAGACGCCGTTGGCGCTGATGTGGAACACATGGCCGTCGCGGTGCATCGCGCCGGAGTCCACGGACAGCACCACGGGCCTGCCCCGGCGGGCGCCGACGCGGGTGGCGGTCTCCCGGTCGGCGGAGAGGTGCACGGCGTGCCGGTTCATGGGACGCAGGCCCTCCGCGCGGATCGCGTCCAGGTGACGGGCGACCGTGCCGTGGTACAGGTACGGCGGTGGGGTCGCCGGGGGCAGGCCGAGGTCGACCTCGATGCTGTGGCCCTGGCTGGCGCGGATCCTGCCGTTGTGGACGGCGAAACGCCGCTTGTCGTTCGCGGCGACCACGTGGTCCAGCTCCTCGCGGGTGAACGGGAACCCATGGGCGGCGGCTGCGGAGAGCAGTGTGTCGATCTCCACCCAGCCGCCCGGGTCCGGTGCGAGCCCGATCCTTCCGGGCTGGTGGCGCAGGTGTCTGGAGAGGTACTTCGACACCTTCACGGTGCGGCGTTCGTCCATGGGTCCAGCGTGCGGGAGAGACGTGGATCACGCAGGTCGTTTTCGCTCCGAGGTTTGATCCACAACCAAGTGCGGTTTTCCACAGGGGAATTGGCGAAGTTGTGGACAACTGGCGCGCCCTTTGCGGTGTTTCGCGTCACAACCTCGGTTCCACCCGCGCGATCCTCCTCAGCAGGCCCGGCGCGAAGCGGGACAGCAGGAGGGCGCCGCGGGCCTCCGGGGTCACCGGTGCCACCGCCCTGTTGTCGGCCACCGCGTCCAGGATCGCGTCGGCCACCTTCTCCGGCGGGTAGTTGCGCAGGCCGTACAGGCGGGCCGTCCTTTGTCGGCGGCGGCGTTCTTCCTCCTCGTCGACACCGGTGAAGCGGGCCGTGGCGGTGATGTCGGTGTTGACGAAGCCCGGGCAGACCGCCGTGACGCCGATGCCCTCGGTGGCCAGTTCGGCGCGCAGGCACTCGGAGAGCATCAGGACCGCCGCCTTGGAGGTGCTGTAGGCGGGCAGCGCGCGCGAGGGCTGGTAGGCGGCGGCCGACGCGACGTTGACGATGTGACCGCCCTGGCCGCGTTCGGCCATGCGCGCGCCGAAGAGCCGGCAGCCGTGGATCACGCCCCACAGGTTCACGTCCAGCACCTTGCGCCAGTCGTCGGTCGTCGTGGCGAAGAAGGAGCCAGACAGACCGATGCCCGCGTTGTTGACCAGCACGTCCAGCACGCCGTACGCGTGGTGGACCTTCTCCGCGAGCTTCTCCATGGCCTGCTCGTCGGAGACGTCGGCCGGCTCCGCCCAGGCGTCGGGAGCGCCGACCGTCCGGGACAGTTCGGCGGTGCGGGCGGCGGCCTCGGCGTCGCGGTCGACGGCGATCACGCGGGCGCCGGCCTCGGCGAAGGCGAACGCCGTGGCCCGGCCGATGCCGCTGCCCGCGCCGGTGACCAGCACCAGCTGTCCGGCGAACCGGTCGGCGTGCCGTCCGGTGGGCTGCGGGGCGGGACGGCCGCCCTCGACGGACGTCGCGAACTCCTGGATCCAGGAGGCCACCTGGTCGGGGCGCGTGCGCGGGACCCAGTGCCCGGCCGGGAGCGTGCGGCGGGTCAGCCGCGGCACCCACCGGTCCAGGTCGTCGTACAGCCGCTCGGAGAGGAACGCGTCGCCCTGGGGCGTGATGAGCTGCACGGGCGCGTGTGCGTACGCGTCCGGGCGTGGCCTGCGCAGCCGCGCGCGGACGTTGTCCCGGTACAGCCAGGCGCCGTGCGCGGCGTCGGTGGGGAGTGAGGCGGTCGGGTAGTCGCCGCCGGGGACCCGCTCGACCCGCTCCAGGATCTTCGGCCAGCGCCTGCCGAGCGGCCCGCGCCAGGCCAGCTCCGGCAGGGCCGGCGTGTGCAGCAGGTACACGTACCAGGACTTGGCGCCCTGGCCGAGGAGCTGGCCCACCCGGCGGGGCGTGGGGCGTTTCACGCGCGCGTTGATCCAGTGCCCGAAGTGGTCGAGGGACGGCCCGGAGATCGAGGTGAAGGAGGCGATACGGCCCTCGGTGCGGCCCACCGTGACGAACTCCCAGGACTGCACCGAGCCCCAGTCGTGCCCGACGAGGTGGACCGGCCGGCCGGGGCTGACCGCGTCCACGACGGCCAGGAAGTCGTCGGTGAGCTTGGCCAGGGTGAAGCCGCCGCGCAGCGGACGGGGTGCCGTGGAGCGGCCGTGGCCCCGGACGTCGTAGAGGACGACGTGGAAGCGGTCGGCGAGCCGGACGGCGACCTCCGACCAGACCTCCTTGCTGTCCGGGTAGCCGTGCACCAGCACCACCGTCGGCCGGCCGGGGTCGCCCAGCTCGGCGACGCACAGCTCGATCCCGCCCGTGCGCACCCAGCGCTCGCGTGCACCCTCCAAGGTCACTTCTCCTCCGCCCAGCGCCGCGTGTGCGGCAGATCGTCGTCCAGCCGGAACGCGCTCTCCTCGGGGTCCCGGGAGTCGGTGACCACCAGGATCTCCTCGAACTTCGCGCCCGTCCCCCGGAAGCCGAGGTGGGGTTCGACCGCCCAGAGGCCCGGCCGCGGCGGGTGGTCCGAGGAGCGGTACGGCGACCACAGCGGCGACCAGCCCTCGCGGTGGCCGTGCAGCGCGTCGGCGGCCAGGCCTTTCAGGGACTGGGCGCCGAACCCGAACAGGTGGGGTGACCAGCGGCGCCGCTTCACCCGGTCCACTTTGTGGGCGATCACCCCGAAGGGGTAGGCCCGGTGCCGGTTGGCGTAGCCCTGGCGGACCATGAGCCGGTCCACGTCCTGGTAGATCTCCCGCAGCGGGCGCCGTTCGCGCACCTCGCGCAGGATCAGCTCGCGGTGTGCTTCCAGGTCGGCCATCAGCCGGTCGTGCACCGGGTTCACGCCCAGCGAGCCCGAGTAGCCGATGTCCGCCGTGCAGCCCTCGTACACCGGCGCCAGGTCGAGGATGAACGGCATCCCGGGCTCCAGTGCGCGGCCGGCCGGGAAGAACTGCCACGGCACACGGAAGTTCACGAACGCCGTGCGGTCCCCGAACCAGGCGAAGGGCAGGTGGAACCAGTCCCGCACCCCGCGCCCGCGCAGCCACTCGCGCTGCATCCGGGCCGCCCGGCGCTCGGTCACGCCCGGCTCCAGGCGGGCCGCGACCGCCTCCGCGCACGCGTAGGCGAGGCGCTGTACGGTCCGGAAGCCCCGCAGCTCGGCCGAGCGCTCGCTGGTCGGCGTCGTCGCCATGCCACCTCGCCCCACCCTTGCGGTACGTGTCCGTAACGTGACACCCCAGAATCTGGCACTTGTTAGACCGGACGTCAACAGGGGTGCCCGTACCTCTCAAGGAGGGGGTCCCTTACGGAACCCCTACACCTGGAGGCTGATGCCAAGACGGCTCTTCGGTCTGACGACGGACGTGGTCCGCGTCACTACCGTCGACGCCGTGACTGTGATCGCGACCGAAAGCCTGAGCAAGCGGTTCCCCCGGGTGACCGCGCTCGACCGGCTGTCCGTGGACATCGGAGCCGGTGTGACCGGACTCGTCGGGGCCAACGGCGCCGGCAAGTCCACCCTGATCAAGATCCTGCTGGGGCTGTCCCCCGCCACGGAGGGCCGAGCCGAGGTGCTCGGCCTCGACGTCGCCACCAAGGGCGCCGCCATCCGCGAGCGCGTCGGGTACATGCCGGAGCACGACTGCCTGCCGCCGGACGTCTCGGCCACCGAGTTCGTCGTCCACATGGCCCGCATGTCCGGCCTGCCGCCCGCCGCCGCCCGCGAGCGCACCGCCGACACCCTGCGCCATGTCGGGCTGTACGAGGAGCGGTACCGCCCCATCGGCGGCTACTCGACCGGCATGAAGCAGCGGGTGAAGCTCGCCCAGGCGCTGGTGCACGACCCGCAGCTGGTCTTCCTGGACGAGCCGACCAACGGCCTCGACCCGGTCGGCCGCGACGAGATGCTCGGCCTGATCCGCCGCATCCACACCGACTTCGGCATCTCGGTCCTCGTCACCTCGCACCTGCTCGGCGAGCTGGAACGCACCTGCGACCACGTCGTCGTCATCGACGGCGGCAAGCTCCTGCGCTCCAGCTCCACCACCGACTTCACCCAGACCACGACCACCCTCGCGATCGAGGTCACCGACAGCGACACCCACCCGGACGGCACCCGCGCGGTCCGCGACGCGCTCCACGCGCGCGGGGTGGACACGCACGCGGAGGCCGGCGGCCTGCCCGGCGCCGGACACATCCTGCTGCTGACCGCCACGGGCGAGGAGACCTACGACCTCGTCCGGGACCTGGTCGCCGACCTCGGTCTCGGCCTGGTGCGCATGGAGCAGCGCCGGCACCACATCTCCGAGGTGTTCACCGGCAGTGACGAAGAGCGGAAGGAGGCCGTCGGCCATGGCGGTTGAGCAGCCCACGCCGGCGATGGCCGGCGCCGACCAGTCCCGCATCCACGACATCGGCTACCGCGGCTACGACGGCCCCCGCCTCGGCCGCGCCTACGCCCGCCGCTCGCTGTACTCGCAGTCCCTGCGCGGCGCCTACGGTCTCGGCCGCTCCGTGAAGTCCAAGGTGCTGCCGATGCTGCTGTTCGCGGTGATGTGCGTGCCCGCCGCCATCATGGTGGCCGTCGCCGTCGCCACCAAGGCGCACGAGCTGCCGGTGTCCTACACCCGGTACGCGATCATCATGCAGGCCGTGATCAGCCTGTACGTCGCCTCCCAGGCGCCCCAGGCGGTCTCCCGCGACCTGCGCTTCAAGACCGTACCGCTGTACTTCTCGCGGCCCATCGAGACCGCCGACTACGTCCGCGCCAAGTTCGCGGCGCTCGCCTCGGCGATGTTCATCCTGACCGCCGCACCGCTGATCGTGCTCTACGTGGGCGCACTGCTGGCCAAGCTGGACTTCGCCCACCAGACCAAGGAATTCGCCCAGGGACTGGTCTCCGTGGCCCTGCTCTCACTGCTCTTCGCCGGCATCGGCCTGGTCATCGCCGCGTTCACCCCGCGCCGCGGCTTCGGCATCGCCGCCGTGATCGCCGTACTGACCATCTCCTACGGCGCGGTCTCCACCCTCCAGGCCATCGCCTACACCCAGGACAGCACCAGCGCCATTCCGTGGATCGGTCTGTTCTCGCCGATCACGCTGATCGACGGCGTGCAGTCCGCGTTCCTCGGCGGCAGCTCGGCCTTCCCCGGCGGGGTCGGCCCGTCCAGCGGCGAGGGCGTGGTCCACGTCCTGTTCGTCGTCGGCCTGATCGCCGCCTGCTACGGCCTCCTGATCCGCCGCTACCAGAAGGTGGGACTGTGACGGCCCACCCGTCGCCCACCACCACCCTTCCAAGGAATGGGCCGCGCCCATGAGCACTCTTTTCATCGACCACGTCTCCCGCTGGTTCGGCAACGTGGTCGCCGTCAACGACATCACCATGACCATCGGCCCCGGCGTCACCGGCCTGCTCGGTCCCAACGGTGCCGGGAAGTCCACCCTGATCAACATGATGGGCGGCTTCCTCGCCCCCTCGACCGGCACGGTCACCCTCGACGGACAGCCGGTGTGGCGCAACGAGGCCGTCTACCGGCACATCGGCATCGTCCCCGAGCGGGAGGCGATGTACGACTTCCTCACCGGCCGCGAGTTCGTCGTCGCCAATGCCGAGCTGCACGGCCTCGGTGACAAGGCCGCCCAGCGCGCCCTCGCCACGGTCGAGATGGAGTACGCCCAGGACCGGAAGATCTCCACGTACTCCAAGGGCATGCGGCAGCGCGTGAAGATGGCGAGTGCCCTGGTGCACGACCCGTCGCTGCTCCTGCTGGACGAGCCGTTCAACGGCATGGACCCGCGCCAGCGGATGCAACTGATGGACCTGCTGCGGAAGATGGGCGACGAGGGCCGCACGGTGCTGTTCTCCTCGCACATCCTGGAGGAGGTCGAACAGCTCGCCCGGCACATCGAGGTCGTCGTCGCCGGACGGCACGCGGCCAGCGGCGACTTCCGCAGGATCCGCCGCCTGATGACCGACCGCCCGCACCGCTACCTGGTCCGCTCCAGCGACGACCGCGCTCTCGCGGCGGCGCTGATCGCCGACCCGTCGACAGCCGGCATCGAGGTCGACCACGCCGAGGGCGCCCTGCGTATCCAGGCCGTCGACTTCGGCCGCTTCACCGCCCTGCTGCCGAAGGTCGCCAGGGACCACGGCATCCGGCTCCACACGGTCTCGCCGTCCGACGAGTCCCTGGAGTCCGTCTTCTCGTACCTGGTCGCGGCGTAGGAGGCCGAAGATGTACGACCCCACTGTCGCCCGGCTCACCTACCGGGCCCTGCTCGGCCGCCGCCGGGCCCTCATCCTCGGCGCGCTGCCGCTGCTGCTCATCGTGATCTCCGTGGCCGTCCGCGCCCTGACCGGAGCCGACGACCAGACGGCCTCGGACGTTCTCGGCGGGTTCGCGCTCGCCACCATGGTGCCGATCATCGGTGTCATCGCCGGCACCGGCGCGATCGGCCCGGAGATCGACGACGGCTCCGTCGTCTACCTGCTGTCCAAGCCGCTCAAGCGGCCCACGATCATCTTCACCAAGCTGATCGTCGCCATCGCCGTGACCATGGTCTTCTCGGCGGTGCCGACCCTGCTCGCCGGACTGATCCTGAACGGCAACGGCCAGCAGATCGCGGTCGCCTACACGGTCGCCGCGCTCGTCTCCTCCATCGCCTACTCGGCCCTGTTCCTGCTGCTGGGCACGGTCTCCCGGCACGCGGTGGTCTTCGGGCTCGTCTACGCCCTGGTCTGGGAGGCGCTGTTCGGCTCCCTGGTGCCGGGAGCGCGCACGCTGAGCGTCCAGCAATGGTCGCTGGCCGTCGCCCACAAGATGGCCGGAGGGGATCTCGTGACCTCCGAGGTGGGCCTGCCGACGGCCACCGTGCTGCTGGTGGCGGTCACCGTCCTCGCCACCTGGTACGCCGGTCAGAAGCTGCGGTCGCTGACGCTCGCGGGCGAGGAGTGACGGGCCCCGGCCTTGACGGGGGCTTCATCTCGGCCCGGGCACACTGGGCCGAGCGGATGTACGGCTAGGAGGCCGGAGATGGCTGAGGAGACGCCGCAGCACGAAGGACGGGAGCGCACCGGCGAGGACGTGTGGGACGGCGTCGTCCTGGACGCGGCGTTCGTCCGGGCGGCCGAGACCTCCGAACCGTCGGCCCGGGCCCGGATGCTCGCCGCGCGCTGGCGGTCCGAGGCACCCGAACCGCAGCCGTGGCGCTCCGACGAGCCACCGGCCGGCTGGTTCTTCAGCAAGGCGCGGCGCCGCAGGTGGCGCCGCCGGTAGCGGTCGTCCATCTGTTCGTTTTATTCGGTGGCGTTCACATCCCGCGCGGGGCACAGTGGTTGTGCCCCTTCTGCCGGGATCGTCCCGGCGTCACCGACTGGGAGCGGAGCTGGGCGATGCCCATGCACGGCAGTACGCCCAGCTCCCGGCAGGGCAGTCCGAGGCCGGCTCCGGGGTGGTGCGCCACCCCTCCGTGGAGCTACGGGTGCTGCCCGGGGCGGCCGCTTCGAGCACGCGATGTCGCTCTCGCGTGGGCCGCCCACCCAGCCGTTGCCACGGGGGCTCGGCCGCCCGCGGTGGTCGAGTCCCCCTGGCGTCGGGCCGGGTTGCACCCAAGCGTGAGCGTCTTTCCCGGGTAGGTGCCGCCGCTTTGCGGCCGACCGTCCGCCGCGGCGCTCGCGCTAACCGAGCAGCCGCTCCAGTACGACCGCGATGCCGTCCTCCTCGTTGGAGGACGTGATCTCGTCGGCCACCGCCCTCAGTTCCGCGTGGGCGTTGGCCATGGCCACGCCGCGGGCCGCCCAGGCGAACATCGGGATGTCGTTGGGCATGTCGCCGAAGGCGATCGTGTCGGCGGCCTTCAGGCCCAGGCGGCGGGCCGCCAGGGAGAGGCCCGTGGCCTTGGACAGGCCGAGCGGGAGCAGTTCGACGATGCCCTCGCCCGCCATGGCCACCGTGACGAAGCCGCCGGCCGCCTGCCGGGCCGCCTCCGCCAGCTCGTCGTCGCCCATCGTCGGATGCTGGATGTAGATCTTGTTCAGGGGCGCCGTCCAGAGGTCGGAGGCGTCCGTGAAGGGCGTGGCGGGCAGCTTGCCGGTGACCGCGTAGCCCGGGCCCACCAGCACCTCGCCGTCCAGGCCGTCCCGGCTGGCCGCCAGGTACAGCGGACCCACCTCGGCCTCGATCTTGGCCAGGGCCACGCCCGCCAGCTGCCGGTCCAGGGTGACCGAGGTCAGCAGGCGGCGGGAGCCGGCGTCGTACACCTGGGCGCCCTGGCCGCAGACGGCGAGGCCGTCGTAGCCGAGGCCGTCCAGGATGGGCCGGGTCCAGGGGACCGCGCGGCCGGTGACGACGATGTGCGCGGCGCCCGCCGCGGTGGCCGCGGCGAGCGCGTCACGGGTGCGCTGCGAGATCGACTGGTCGGAGCGCAGCAGCGTCCCGTCGAGATCGGTGGCGATCAGCCGGTACGGGAACCCGGTCACTTGGCGACCGGCTCCAGGACCTCACGGCCGCCCAGGTAGGGGCGCAGCACCTCGGGGACCCGGACGGAGCCGTCGGCCTGCTGGTGGTTCTCCAGGATCGCCACGATCGTGCGCGGTACGGCGCACAGCGTGCCGTTGAGCGTGGCGAGCGGCTTGACCTGCTTGCCGTCGCGGACCCGGATGGACAGCCGGCGGGACTGGAACTCGGTGCAGTCCGAGGTCGAGGTCAGCTCCCGGTACTTGCCCTGGGTCGGGATCCACGCCTCGCAGTCGAACTTGCGGGCGGCCGAGGAGCCGAGGTCACCGGAGGCCACGTCGATGACGCGGAACGGCAGCTCCAGCGAGGTCAGCCACTGCTTCTCCCACTCCAGCAGGCGCTGGTGCTCGGCCTGCGAGTCCTCGGGAGCGACGTACGAGAACATCTCGACCTTGTCGAACTGGTGCACCCGGAAGATGCCCCGGGTGTCCTTGCCGTGCGAGCCTGCCTCGCGGCGGAAGCACGGGGAGAAGCCCGCGTACCGCAGCGGCAGCCGGTCCGCGTCGATGATCTCGTCCATGTGGTAGGCCGCCAGCGGGACCTCGGAGGTGCCGACCAGGTAGAGGTCGTCCTTGTCGAGGTGGTAGACGTCCTGGGCGGCCTGGCCGAGGAAGCCGGTGCCCGCCATGGACTGCGGGCGGACCAGCGCGGGGGTGAGCATCGGCGTGAAGCCGGCGGCGGTGGCCTGGGCGATCGCCGCGTTCACCAGGGCCAGCTCCAGCAGGGCGCCGACACCGGTGAGGAAGTAGAAGCGGGAGCCGGAGACCTTGGCGCCGCGCTCGACGTCGATCGCGCCGAGCAGCTGGCCCAGCTCCAGGTGGTCCTTGGGCTCGAAGCCCTCGGCGCCGAAGTCGCGGATCGTGCCGTGCGTCTCCAGCGTGACGAAGTCCTCCTCGCCGCCGACGGGCACGTCGGGGTGGACGAGGTTGCCGAGCTTGAGCAGCAGCTCCTGGGTCTCGGCGTCGGCCGCGTCGCGTTCGGCGTCGGCGGCCTTCACGTCCGCCTTCAGCTGCTCGGCGCGGCGCAGCAACTCGGCCTTCTCCTCGCCGGTGGCCTTGGGGATCAGCTTGCCGAGCTGCTTCTGCTCGGCGCGCAGCTCGTCGAAGCGGACGCCGGAGGACCTGCGTCGCTCGTCGGCAGACAGGAGGGCGTCGACGAGCGCGACGTCCTCTCCACGGGCGCGCTGGGACGCGCGCGCACGGTCGGGGTCCTCACGGAGCAGGCGAAGGTCAATCACGAGGGCAAGGCTACCGGTGCGGGGTCGCGGCTCACGAATCACTAATCCGGGGGGTTCTGATTCGCGGCGTACGTTCCGTTATGCGGTAATTGCCGAGCGTGTTCCGCTGTGTCGTCCCTACGCCATGCCGAGCGTCAAGGGAAAAGTGTCTCACTCCCTGGGACGGGTCACGTCCTGGGCGCCTGGTTGACTCGACTTCCTTGTGGTGAACGGGATTTGGCGGTCCGGTTGTCCACAGCGATCCACACCCTCCGCAGAGTTATCCACAGGCTGTGGGGAAGATCTGTGGACTTCGGAATTGATCACTCCGGAAAGCGCGGACGGACTGAAGAATTCCCGGGTCAAACCGCATCGAGACCCACGTTCGGGTGGAAAACGGTCGCCCCAAAAGATGAACCAAAGGAAACGGGTGGACGAAGGGTGAGTCGGGCGCCGGTGACCGCGACCGGGGCCCCCTGGGTGATTTGTCGACCCGATGGCACCGCCCTGTCGACTTGTCCCCAGGTCGAGAAGGGCACCTGTGGATAACTTCTGTGGATAACGTTCGTCCGCAGGTACGACTGGCTAGAACCGGCCGTCCTGGCAGCGCGCCACCCAGTCCGCCGCCGCCATGAACTCCTCGTCCGACGTCCCCGGCAGCGTCGGCCGGGCCCCGCCCGGCGCGATGTCCGCGCGCGGATAGGAGCCGAGGAAGCGCACCTGCAGACAGATCCGCCGCAGCCCCATCAGCGCCTCCGCCATCCGCCGGTCGGCGATGTGCCCCTCGGCGTCGATGCAGAAGCAGTAGTTTCCGATGCCGGCGCCGGTCGGCCGGGACTGGAGCAGCATGAGGTTGATGCCGCGCGAGGCGAACTCACCGAGCAGGTCGCGCAGGGCGCCGGGATGGTCGTCCCGCTGCCACAGCACCACGGAGGTCTTGTCGGCACCGCTGGGCGCGGCGGGCCGGGCCGGACGGCCGACCAGCACGAACCGGGTCTGCGCGTTCTCCGCGTCGTGGATCCCGGTCTCCAGCGCTTCGAGGCCGTACCGGGCGGCGGCGAACTCGCCGGCGAAGGCGGCGTCGTAGCGGCCCTCCTGGACCAGGCGGGCGGCGTCCGCGTTGGAGGCCGCCGACTCCCAGGCGGCGTCCGGGAGGTTCGCGCGCAGCCAGTTGCGCACCTGGGGCTGAGCCGCCGGGTGGGCGGAGACCGTCTTGATGTCCGCGAGCTTCGTGCCGGGGCGGACCAGCAGCGCGAAGGTGATCGACAGCAGCACCTCGCGGTAGATCATCAGCGGCTCGCCCGCGACCAACTCGTCCAGGGTGGTGGTGATGCCGCCCTCGACGGAGTTCTCGATCGGCACGAACGCGGCCTCGGCCTCGCCCGCGCGGACCGCGTCCAGCGCGGACTGCACCGAGACGTACGGGATCAGCTCCCGGGTGGCTGCCTCCGGAAGCGTGCGCAGGGCGACCTCCGTGAAGGTGCCCTCCGGGCCGAGATAGGCATAGCTCGCTGGCATGTCCTCACCCTAATGGCCCCAGGCCCGGTCGGCTGAGGCGTCTCACGACAACCACTCGACCGGGTGGTTTGAACCCGGTTCACCCGCACACTCCTGGTTCCCCGTGGTTCACCCCTCCAGCAGCCGCTGCCCCACGTACTCCCCCTTGGCCGCCCCGCCCGGCACCGCGAACAGGCCGCTCGCCTCGTGCCGGATGTACTTCGACAGCGCGTCGCCCCGGTCGAGCTTGCGCTGCACCGGGACGAAGCCGCGCAGCGGGTCCGCCTGCCAGCAGATGAAGAGGAGACCGGCGTCGGGCGTGCCGTCCGCGTCGATGCCGTCGTGGTAGGAGAACGGGCGCCGCAGCATGGCAGCGCCGCCGTTCTTGTCGGGCCGGGTGATCCGGGCGTGCGCGTTGAGCGGGACGACGTAGTCGCCGTGGGCGTCGGTCTTCTCCAGGTCCATCGGGGTCGTCTCGTCGCCGCCGGACAACGGCGCCCCGTCGGCCTTGCGCCGCCCGATGACCTGCTCCTGGGCGGCGAGCGACAGCTTCTCCCAGTCGTCCAGGAGCATGCGGATACGGCGCACGACCGCGTAGGAGCCGTGTGCCATCCAGGCCGGCTCGCCCGAGGCCGGCACGAAGATCCGCTGGTCGAAGTCGGTGTCGGTGGGCTTGGGGTTGCGGGTGCCGTCGAGCTGGCCCATGAGGTTGCGGGCGGTCATGGGGTGGGCGGTGGCGCCCGGGCTGCGGTTGAAGCCGTTCATCTGCCAGCGCACCCGTGCGGCCGAGCCCGCGTCCTTCTGGATCGCGCGCAGGGCGTGGAAGGCGACCAGGGCGTCGTTCGCGCCGATCTGCACCCACAGGTCACCGTCGCTGCGGGACTTGTCGAGGTGGTCGGAGGAGAAGTCCGGCAGCGGGTCGAGCGCGCCGGGCCGCTGCTTCTCCAGCCCCGTCCTGCCGAAGAAGCTGTACCCGAAGCCGAAGGTGAGGGTGAGTGAGGACGGCCCCGCGTCCCGGGCCACGTCGGTGTCGCCGTGCGGAGCGGCCTCGCCCGCCATCAGCCGCTCGGCGGTCGTGGACCAGCGGCGCAGCAGGGCCGCCGCCTCCTTGCGGCCCGCCCCCGCCGCCAGGTCGAAGGCCACGAGGTGGCCGCGCGCCTGGAGACCCTCGGTGATGCCGGGCTGATGTTTCCCGTGAAACATCGCCCGGCCCTTGCCCAGCGAGGTGAGCGGGGTGGCCTCGGCGGGCGCGGAGGCGTAGCCCACGGCACCGCCGGCCGCGCCGAGCACGAGTCCGGTGGCGCCGGCGGTGCCGAGCAGGGCGCGCCGCGAGATGCCGCTCGCCCCGGACACGGGCTCCGCCGTCGGCGCGTCGGGCGTACGGGCCTGAGGGATGGACTGGTCGGGCATGGTGTGGTTCAGCCGATCTGCGCGTTCTTGGAGACGGTCGCCTGGTCGATGTCGGAGGTACGGACCGTGACGGCGATCTTCCAGTCGCCGGCCATGGGGATCTGCACTCCGTTCGCCGACCAGTGGCCGGTGGCGATGTGGTCGGGGTTCACCGGAAGCGGGCCGATCTTCTTCGCCTCCAGGGTGAAGGAGACCTTCACCTCCGGGACGTCGAAGGCCCGGCCGTTGGGGCGCTGGACGTAGACGTGCATCTCGTTGCCGCCCACGCGCGCGGGGTCGAGGCCGATGCTGACGACGCCCTTGCCGTCGGTGCCGCCGGTGTCGAACGGCATGTCCAGCGTGAGCGCGCCGGACGCCGCCGAGGTGCCGGATCCCGCCGACGTGGAGGTGGCCGCCTTGGCCTCCTGCTCGGTGCGGCCCGGCTCGGTCTGGGTCAGCGCGGTGGTGACGGCGAGCAGCACGAGGGCGACGCCGGCCTCGGCGAGCACGGAACGGCGCAAACCGAAGCGGTTCGGGTCGCCGTCCCGCAGTCGCTTCTCCCGGGCGGCGTCGACGGCCGCGCGCTGCCGGGCGAGCTGGGCGGCGCGCTGGGGTGCACCGGCACCGGCCGTCTTCGACGCGGCGACCTGCTCCTTGTGCGCCTGCGTCTCTTCCTTCCGCGCCTGAGCCTGCCCCTTCCCCGCCTCTCCGGTGCGGACGGCCGGGTCCGTGAGCCGCCCCGTCCACCGCCGGGACACGGCCGCGATGCCGACCAGCACCGCCACCAGCCCGATCTTGACCAGCAGCAGCTGTCCGTACCGGGTCTCGGTGAACGCCGACCAGGAGCCGAGCTGCCGCCAGGACTGGTAGACGCCGGTGACGACGAGGGCGAGGACGCTGCCGAAGGCCACCCGGGAGAAGCGCCGTACGGCGGCGGCCTCGACCGGGGTCTCGGCGGGCGCCCGGTACAGCGCGGTCAGCAGGGCGGTGAGGCCGCCGAGCCAGGCGGCGACGGCCAGCAGGTGGACGACGTCGACCGGCATGGCGATACCCGGCTGGAGTCCCGTGGAGGCGTGTTCGGCCATGGCCCAGCTGGTGGCGAGCCCGGCCGCGACGACCACCCCGCCGACGGCGAGCCCGAAGGTCAGGTCGCGCTTCTCCTCGCCCTGCTCCCGGGGATCAGGCAGTCGGCGCGCAGCGCCGTCGTTCAGGGCGGTGGTGGGTGACGGGCGGGGATAAGCGCCGAAGAGGACGGCGACGAACAGCGCGGCGGCGGCGAGCAGCAGCAGCCGGGAGACCAGCGCGGCACCGGTCTTGGTCTGCATCACCTGCCCGAGCAGATCGAGGTCGAAGACGTCGGCGAACTTCCCGGAGCCGGTGTACGCGCCGCGCAGGAGCAGCAGCCAGAGGGTGGCCGCGGTCAGCGCGACCCAGCCGCCGACGACCAGCCGCTGCAGGGGCCGTACGCCGGCGCCGCGCCGCCAGCAGGCGAGCACGAAGGCCGCGCCGCCGGCGAGCACGATGAAGCCGGCGTACGACGCGTACCGCCCGAACGCGTAGAGCCCGCCCACGACTCCACCGCCCGCGGCCGGGCCGGTGCCGGAGACGACGGTCTGCGAGGGCGCCCCGATGGAGAAGGTGTAGGCGCCGGCGACGGGGTGGCTGTCCGCGGAGACGACCTGGTAGGTGACGGTGTACGTGCCCTTGGCCAGGCCGCTTCTGAGCTGCACGGCGTACGTCGTCCCGCTCACGTTGGCCGGGCTGCCCGTCTGGACCGGCTTGCCCTTCGGGTCGAGGACGCGCAGGGAGTCGTCGTTGAGGGCCACCTTCTCGGAGAAGGTGAGCGACACCTGGGTGGGTGCCTTGTCGGCCACCACCCCCTGCGCGGGGTCGCTGCCGGTCAGCGCCGCGTGGGCGGAGGCCGGTCCGGCACCCGCCAGCAGCGTGCCCGTGACGGCGATGAACAGCAGCACCAGGATCCGCACGCGGGGGGCGATGGTCCGGGTCACGGTGGTCCCTCCCTCAGTGTCCGGTCGACGGGTTGTACGTGGCGGACTTCACGGGCATCTCGACCGTGAGCGGCCCGGACCTGCTGAAGGTGAGCTTCACGGTGACCGTCTGGCCCTGCTTCGGCGCGTGCTTCAGCTTCTCGAACATCAGGTGGTTGCCACCGCTTCTGAACACGAGCCGTCCGTGGGCCGGTATCGCGAAGGCGGACTTCTCCGTCATGGCGCCGCCGGCCGTGCCGTGCATGGTCACCTCGCCGGCGACGTCACTGGTGACCGAGGTCAGCTCGTCCCCGGCTCCGCCCTTGTTGGTGATCGTCAGGAACCCGGCGGCCATGTCGGCGGAGACGGGCTGGGGCATGTAGGGGGAGCCGACGGACAACTCGGCCTTGTCCGGCCCCGTGCCGGATCCGGAGCAGCCGGTGAGGGCCAGGGCTCCGGCGAGCGCGCCCCCGGTCAGGGCGGCGGCACGGCGCCTCACGGGTTGGCTCCCTTGACGAGCTTGGGCAGGTCCTTGGTGTAGTCGTCGACCGTGGCGTCCTCGCGGTAGAGGACGTACCCGGCGTCGGTCTTCGGCGAGAAGGCGACGACCTGGGTGCCGTGGACGGAGACCAGTTTGCCGTTCTTGTCCTTCGTCGTCGGCTCCACGGAGATGCCGACGGACCGGGCGCTGGCCTGGATCTTGGCGAAGTCGCCGGTCAGGCCGATGAACTGGGGGTCGATGCCCTTGAGCCACTTGCCCAGCTCGGCCGGGGTGTCGCGGCCGGGGTCGGTGGTGACGAACACGACCCGGAGGTCGTTCTGCTCGGTCTTGGGCAGCGCCTTCTTGGCGACGGCGATGTTGCTCATCGTCGTCGGGCAGATGTCGGGGCAGTGCGTGTAGCCGAAGTAGACCAGGGTCGGGTGTCCCTCGGTCTCCTTGCGGAGGTCGTACTTCTTGCCGTGGGTGTCGGTGAGGACCAGGTCCGGCTTGTCGAACGGCTGGTCGAGCACGGTGGCGACCTTGCCCGCGTCGGTTCCTCCCGAGACCACGGCGATCGGCGACTGGCTGTCGTCATCGCTCCCGCAGGCGGAGAGGGTCAGGGTGGCGGCGGCGAGCAGTACGGCCGCGGCGAACGTCTTCTTGCGCATAGAAAAATGTCCCAGATGTGTGAACTCCGGCGCGCACCGGGGTCGTACGACGGGTCCGGGTGACGGGGTCGCACGACGCCCGGTGCGCGCTGCGGAACGAAGGGCTCAGGCGGCGGTGCGGCGGCGGCCCGCGAGGACGCCGTAGGCCACGCCCGCGACGCCGACGACGATGCCGACCACGCCGAGCACGCGCGCGGTGGTGTCACTGCCGTCGCCGGAGTCCTCGGCGGCGGCCGTCTTCTCGGTCTTCTCGGCGGTGTTCTCGGCGCTCGACGTGCCGTGGTGGTCGTCGGTGGCGGCGGACAGCTCCAGGACCGGGGCGGGGTTCTCCGGTTCGTCCTGGCCCTCCTGCGGCACCTCGATCCAGCGCACGACCTCCTTGTTGGAGTACGTCTGGATCGCCTTGAACACCAGCTGGTCGGTGTTCTCGGGCAGCGCGCCCAGGGAGAGCGGGAACTTCTGGAAGTAGCCGGGCTCGATGCCCTTGCCGTCGGCGGTCCAGGTGACCTTGGTGACGGCCTCGTCGATCTTCTCGCCGTGCATGGTCAGCGGCTTGGCCAGCTTGGACTTGGTGATGTCGGTCTTCCAGCCCGGGATCGGCTCCGGCATCACCGAGGCGATCGGGTGGTCGGCCGGGAAGTTCACCTCGACCTTGGTGGTCGAGGCGTTGTCACGCTCGTTCGGGACCTTGAAGTCCACGACCGCGTAACCGCCCTTGGCCGCGGCGCCCTCCGGCTGCACGGAGACGTGCGCGAAGGCGGGAGCGGACAGGGTGAGGACGGCCGTACCCGCGACGGCAGCGGCGGCGGCGAGACGAGAAGCCTTCATGGAAGGAAGCACTCCACTCTGAGTGAGAACCGGTGATGAAGAGGGATACGCGCGCGTGACCGGCGGTGTGGCAGTACGGCACGGAAACCGGCCGTACGGCGCGGAAGAACGCGCACGCACGCGTGCCGCGCGTCGGCGGCGCACCGGGTCCTGTCGGGGGAGCGGTGGCCGCGTCAGGCGGCGAGGAGGAGGGCGGCGGCGGGCGGGCCGCGCCGGATCACCGTGTGCTGGAGTACGGCGGTGTGCGGGGCCGGTGCCTGGTCCCGGTCGGGGCGCGGGCCGCGCGGGCCGGGTCCGGTGGCGGGCAGCAGCCCGGCGCACAGGGCGCGCGTCAGCGCGAGAGCCGCGCGCAGGGATCGTACGAGCGCCCCCTCCGCGACTCCGTGCGCCGATAGCTCGATCAGCCGCAGCACGGCGAGATCCCCGCGGCGCAGCAGCCAGCCGGCGGCGACGGCCGCGAGCACATGGCCGAGCAGCATCGGCAGCGAGGGCAGCAGACCGGCCGAGGCGCCGGTGGCGTCGTGGGCGTGCTCGAAGGTGCCCAGGGCGGACGTCGGCCGGCCGGCGCGGTCGATGAGACGCGCGTCGAGCAGCAGGCGGAAGGCGTGCCCCGGAGTGAGGGACGCGGCGGTCGAGCCGCACATGAGCCGCGTGGCCTGTTCGACCAGCGCGCTGTCGCTCAGCACGGTGCCCGTCGACCCGCCGGCCGCCGTCGACGCCGCCCCCATGGAGCCCCTCGGCATCCCGGCAAAGGCCATCGTCGCCCCGTGCTGGCCCAGGCCGAACAGCGTGTGCAGCACGGTCTGGCCGAGGGCGAGGAGCACGGCGATGCCCGGCAGCGAGCGGGCCCGCCCGGCGAGCGGTGCCACGAGCAGCAGGGTGCCGAGGAAGCCCGCGCCGAGCGTCCACAGCGGCACGCGCGCGCAGGAGGCCAGGAAGTGCCCGCCCGCGGCCAGCGCGACGCAGACCGCGGCGAACACCGCGGCCCGCAGAATCCGGAGCCCGGCTCCGGGGTGCGCCGTGCGTGGGTGGGGGGCAGTCATGGCGGGCCCATCATCGCACTGCCCTTACCGCGCGCACACGGCAGGGCGCCTGAGGTGTCCCTCATACACCGATTCCTCCCCCGGCGCATCGGCCGTATGGGCGCGGTCACGCCGACGGAGTGCTTACGGCCGCCTACGGGCGGCAATACGTAACGGTATGTCGAGCCGCGGCCTGGAGGCTGGAGCATGAGCATCTGGTGGTCACTCCATCTGCGGCGCGAGGCTGCCAGCGTGCCGCTCGCCCGGCGGCTGCTGATCGGCACGATGGAGACGGCGGGGGTCGACCCGGAGGTCTCGTACGACCTGTCCGTCGCCCTGAGCGAGGCCTGCGCGAACGCGGTCGAGCACGGCGGGGACGCCGCGCGCGGCGCCTCGGAGGCGTACCGGGTGACCGCCTATCTCGACGGCGAGAAGTGCCGTATCGAAGTGGCCGATTCCGGTCCCGGCTTCGCCCGCCCGCAGGATCCCCGGCCGCCCCGGCCCGACGCCGAGCACGGCCGCGGGCTCTGTCTGATCCGCGAACTGGCCGACCACGTCCACATCGGCGCCAGGCCCGGCCGGGGCGGGACGGTGGTCAGCTTCGACAAGATCCTCAAATGGCGGAAGGACCCGTCCCTCCTCACGGCCTGAGGGCCGCTCTGCCGGTGCCGCCGAGCTGCCCGAGGACCTTCGCCAGGGTGTCCAGGGCCTCCGGGTACACCCGCTCCCTGGGGGTGCCGTAGCCGACGACCAGGCCCTGGGGACGGCCGGGGCCCGGGCTGTGCCAGTGGTCGCCGAGGGCGCCGAGCGCCAGGCCCTCCGCCTCCGCGCGGGCCAGGACCGCGTCCTCGTCCGGCACCTCGATCAGCGCGTGCAGGCCGGCCGCGATCCCCCGCACGCTCCGCCGCGCCCCCAGCCGGTCCAGCAGCTGGTCCCGGCGCCGCCGGTAGCGCAGCCGGCACGCGCGCACATGGCGGTCGTACGCGTGGCTGTCGATCAGCTCGGCGAGCGCGAGCTGGCCGATGGTCTCGGTGTGGTGGTCGCTGTGCAGCTTGGCGTCGGCGACCGCGTCGACCAGGTGCGGCGGCAGCACCATCCAGCCGAGCCGCAGCGCCGGGCCCAGGGTCTTGGAGGCGGTGCCCAGGTACACCACCTGGCCCGGTGCCATCCCCTGCACCGCGCCCACGGGCTGGCGGTCGTAGCGGAACTCGCCGTCGTAGTCGTCCTCCACGATCAGTCCGCCCCGCGCGCGGGCCCAGTCGGTGAGCGCCCGGCGCCGCTCGGGGTGCAGGGTCACCCCGGTCGGGTACTGGTGGGCCGGGGTGACCACCACGGCCGCCGCCTCGCCCAGCTCCTCGGGGCGTACCCCGCGCGCGTCGACGGACACCGGCAGCACCGTTCCGCCGTTGTGCCGCACCACCTCCCGGTGGAAGGGCAGCCCCGGGTCCTCCATGGCGACGGCGGCGCCCTCCAGCACCCGCGTGAGCAGCGCCAGACCCTGCACATAGCCCGAGGTGATGACGATCCGCTCCGGCGGCGCCAGCACGCCGCGCGCCCGCCCCAGATAGCCGGAGAGCGCGGTGCGCAGCTCGATCCGGCCGCGCGGGTCGCCGTAGTCGTACGCCAGCGAGGGCGCCGTCGCTATGGCGCGGCGCAGCGCGCGCAGCCACGCCGCCGCCGGGAACGCGCCGACGTCCGGGCTGCCGGGACGCAGATCGAGACGCGGCGCACGCGCGCGCGTGTCCGTCCCCGGCTCCTCCGCCTGCACGGCCGGCAGCTCGGCGACCCGGGTGCCCGAGCCCTGCCGTGCCGTCAGATACCCCTCGGCGACCAGCTGGTCGTAGGCGGCCTTCGCGGTGCCGCGCGAGATCCCGAGGTCGGCCGCGAGCCGCCGGGTCGCGGGCAGCCGGGTACCGGGCGCGAGCCGCCCGTCCCGTACGGCGTCCCGGAGGGCTCGTTCGAGCCCTACCCGGCGGCCGTCCAACGAGTCGGGTTCGAGGTGCAGATCCGCACCGAAACCGGACCAGAAGTCGTTCACGATCCCCCCCAACGTGACGTACCGCGAAATGGCCGGGCACCTCCCCGGTACCCGGCCATTCAAACGCAGATCAGCCCTTCAGGGAGGCCATCCACGCCTCGACCTCGTCGGAGCGACGCGGCAGACCGTCGGAGAGGTTCCGGTTGCCGTCCTCCGTCACGAGGATGTCGTCCTCGATCCGGACGCCGATGCCCCGGTACTCCTCCGGCACGGTCAGGTCGTCGGCCTGGAAGTACAGCCCCGGCTCGACGGTGAGCACCATGCCCGGCTCCAGCGTGCCGTCCACGTACGTCTCGGTCCGCGCGGCGGCGCAGTCGTGGACGTCCATGCCGAGCATGTGCCCGGTGCCGTGCAGGGTCCAGCGGCGCTGCAGGCCCAGCTCCAGGACCCGCTCGACCGGACCCTCGACCAGGCCCCACTCGACGAGCTTCTCGGTCAGCACGCGCTGCGCGGCGTCGTGGAAGTCGCGGTACTTGGCGCCCGGCTTCACGGCCGCGATACCGGCTTCCTGGGCCTCGTACACGGCGTCGTAGATCTTCTTCTGGATCTCGCTGTACGTGCCGTTGACCGGCAGCGTGCGCGTGACGTCGGCGGTGTAGAGGGTGTGCGTCTCCACGCCCGCGTCCAGCAGCAGCAGGTCGCCGGAGCGGACCGGGCCGTCGTTGCGGACCCAGTGCAGGGTGCAGGCGTGCGGGCCGGCCGCGCAGATGGAGCCGTAACCGACGTCGTTGCCCTCCACGCGCGCGCGGAGGAAGAACGTGCCCTCGATGTAGCGCTCGCTCGTCGCCTCGGCCTTGTCGAGGACCTTGACGACGTCCTCGAAGCCGCGGACGGTCGAGTCGACGGCCTTCTGCAGCTCCCCGATCTCGAACTCGTCCTTGATGAGACGGGCCTCGGAGAGGAAGACGCGCAGCTCCTCGTCGCGCTCGGCGGTGACCTTGTCGGTCAGGGCCGCCTCGATGCCGGCGTCGTGGCCGCGCACCACGCGGACCGGGCCGGTGGCCTCGCGCAGCTTGTCGGCCAGCTCGCGCACGTCGGCGGCCGGGATGCCGTACAGCGCCTCGGACTCGGCGAGGGAGTGCCGGCGGCCGACCCACAGCTCGCCCTGGCCGGAGAGCCAGAACTCGCCGTTCTCGCGGTCGGAGCGCGGCAGCAGGTAGAGGGTGGACTCGTGCCCGTCGCCCTTGGGCTCCAGCACCAGGACGCCGTCCTCGGTCTGGTTGCCGGTGAGGTACGCGTACTCGACGGAGGCGCGGAAGGGGTACTCGGTGTCGTTCGAGCGGGTCTTCAGGTTGCCCGCCGGGATCACCAGCCGCTCGCCCGGGAAGCGGGCGGAGAGCGCGGCGCGGCGGCGCGCGGTCTCGGCGGCCTGCGGGATCGGCTTCAGGTCACGCAGCTCCGTGTCGGCCCAGCCGGACTTCATGTTCTCGGCCAGCTCGTCGGAGACGCCCGGGTACAGGCCGTTCTTCCGCTGCTTGACGGTCTCCTCGGCCTCGGTCTCCGGGCCCTCCGCGGTAGCGGAGTCGGGAACAGCCGGGTTGAGCTCGTCGGACACGTGATCCTCCTCGATACGCCATTGATCTCCCCCGGGGCCCGCGACGCTCCTGCTTGTGGCCGAGCGGGGACCACCATCATCGTACGGTCGTACGAGGAGCGGGCGGGGGCGGATGACCTGTTATGCCCGGTCATGCCGGCCGCCCGGACCGTGGGGCTCAGTCGAACCGGGCCGCCAGCAGGACCACGTCCTCCTCGCTGTCGGCCGCGTCCAGGCCGTCCGGCAGGACCGCGCGCAGGACGTGGTCGGCGACGGCTCCCGGATCCTGCCGCACCGCGCGCGGGACGCCCGCGGCGGCGGCGTGCAGCCGGGCGAAGGCCCGGTCCATGGGGTCGCCGGTACGGTGCAGCAGCCCGTCGGTGTAGAGCAGGACCGTCTCCCCGGCCTCCGCCTGGATCTCCACGCTGGGCGCCTCCCAGCAGGCGAGCATGCCGAGCGGCGCGGAGACGGAGGTCTCGGCGAACTCGGTGCGCCGCTCGCCGATCAGCAGCGGCGGACTGTGCCCGGCACCGGCCAGGGTGACCTTGCGCACGGCGGGCTCGCAGTAGGCGAACAGCGCGGTGGCCGAGCGGGCGGGCTCGGTCAGCCGCAGCAGCAGCTCCAGGTCGGACAGGACGGCGACCGGGTCCTCGCCCTCCATCACGGCGTACGCGCGCAGGGAGGCGCGCAGCCGCCCCATGGCGGCCACCGCGCTCGGCCCGGAGCCGGTGACCGAGCCGACCGAGAGGCCGAGGGCGGCCTCCGGCAGCGGCAGGGCGTCGTACCAGTCGCCGCCGCCGCGCGGGCCGGTGCGGTGCCGGGCGGCGAGCTGGACGCCGGCCACCCGGGGCAGCCGGGCGGGCAGCAGTTCGTCGGTGAGGGTCGCCACGCACGCGCGTGTGCGCTCCACCTCCAGCAGCCGGGCGAGGTGCTCGGTGGCGTGCCGGACGTACAGGCCGGCGAGGTGGCGCCGGCGCTCGTGCGGCTCGGCCGGTTCGTCGTAGAGCCAGACGGCGGCGCCGAGGCGGCCGGCGGACTCGGTGGCGAGCGGGAGGGCGTAGCTGGCGGCGTAGCCGAGGCGGGCGGCCACCTCGCGGTGGCGCGGGTCCAGGCCGTCCTCGGCGAACAGGTCGGGGTGGACGATCTCGGCGACGCCGCCGGCGTCGTACGGCAGGGCGCCGCGCGGCACGGTCTCGAGGTGGCCGAGGTCGGCGCGGCCGAGACCGAGGCCGAGGGTGGTGCGGGGACCGCCGCCGTCGGCGGGCTCCAGGACGACCAGGCCGCGGCGGGCGCCGACCAGGGCGGCGCCGGCGCGCAGGAGTTCGTGCAGGGCTGGGTCGAGGGCGCTGGTGCGGGAGAGGCGTTCGGTGAGTTCGTGGAGGGTCGTGAGATCGGAGACCCAGCCGGCCAGCCGGTCCTGGAGCAGGGCACCGGGGGCGGGGCTGTGCGGCGCCGGGACCGCGGGGGCGGGGCCGGAGGTGGGGGAGACGGGTGCGGCAGTGTGTGCGCGCGTGGGAACCGTAGGATCGATTCCAGCCACTTTCGGAGGGTGCGGGGCGTTCATGGCGCCCGGCCTTCAGACCGGTGCGTATTGCTCAAAAGCATCGCAAACCCCCATGTCATTCTGCGCCGCTAGCAGTGTCTCCACATGTACACGCACTCGTGAGGGGATGTCCAGCATTGTCCTGCGGGGATTCCTGGTGTCCATGAGGTTGGTGAGGGTTTTTCCTGAACCCCTTGCCTTACTGCCAAGTTGGCTCAAAACTGCCTTAGGTATCGGTTCATTGCGGTCGACTGGCGTTGCTCCACGGAGCGTCACAGCGGTCGTGATGGGTACGTACTCGGAGAAGGCCAGGGGTGGTTGGGGGCCACCCGGAACCTGGCGACGGACCCGGGCGTCATAGCCACCGACGGCCGAGCCCCATCCTCCCGTGGCGGAGGCGGAGAGAAATACGCGCGACGGCAAAACGCCAGACTTCGCCACCCCCATGCCGCAGCCGTGCTTTTGATAGACGCACGATGGACGCGGACGCGGCCAACGCTCGACCCCCTGGGGTTCCCCCTGCCGTACGCGGGGGTGTGATGCGCCAACAGGTACGCACAGTGAAGTGATCGACACATGGTGTGATGTAGCCCACGGTGTTGCCAGCGGTGCAACGGAAAGGAACGAGCGCTCATGCGCGAGATCCTCGGAAGGCGACGCAGGCGTCTGTCCAGGCGGGACGACGGGAGGCCTGAACTGATCGGCGCGGCCCTGACCTTCGCCACGGAATGGCAGTGGCCGGTGCTCCCCGGTGTGGCGCCGGACCCGCAGGGGCGGGCCCGCTGCGCCTGCCCCGACCCGGAGTGCACGGTGCCCGGCGCGCACCCCTTCGACCCCGGCCTGCTCGCCGCCACCACGGACGCGCGCATGGTGCGCTGGTGGTGGACCAACCGGCCGGCCGCCCCGGTCGTCCTGGCCACCGGCGGCAAGGCGCCCTGCGCGGTCAGCCTGCCGGCGCTCGCCGCCTCCCGTGCCCTCGCCCTGCTCGACCGGCGCGGCATGCGGCTCGGACCGGTGATCGCCTCGCCCGCCCGCTGGGCGCTGCTCGTCAAGCCCTACTCCATGGAGCAGCTCGGCGAACTGCTCTACGCCAAGGACTTCGTCCCCGGCTCCCTGCGCTTCCACGGCGAGGGCGGTTATCTCGCGCTGCCCCCGTCCGAGACCGGCCAGGGCGCCGTCCGCTGGGAGCGGGCGCCGCTGCCCGGCTCGGCCGCGCCCTGGGTGCCCGATGTGGAGGCCGTCGTGGACGCCGTGGTCGACGCCCTCACTCGTACGGGTGTGAGCGCCCCCGAGTTGTAGGGGTGTCGGGCGCGGGCGGGGCCGGCGAGCCCCGTTCGCTCGTTATCGTCCGCATATGCAGCGTCAACCGGGCGGCCACCGCGCCCCACGGCCGCACCGCGGCCGGCGGAACCACCGAAAGTCCGACCCCCGGCAGCTCCGTCTGCTCGCCCTCGCGGGCTTCGTGGCGGCCATGGTCGCGCTGCCGCTGGCCGTGGCCTCCGCGCGGCAGGCGGGCGACGCCGGCCGGACCGACGTACCGGCCGCCTCCCGCGGTGACGCCAAGGCCCGCCCGGACACCGGTGGCCGCTCCCCCCGGCCGCCCGGCCTCGGACTCGCCACCGCCGCCCGCTGCGGCCCCGAACTCACCTCGCCCGACGGCATCGAGGCGCAGACCTGTGTGCTGACGCGGGGCGAGGACACCTGGGCGCGCACCTACTACCGCAACGCCACCGGCCGGCGGCTGGACTCCGTGCTGAGCCTGATGGGCCCGGGCGACCGGACCGTGCAGATGCGCTGTGCCACCGGGGCCGACGACGAGCCCGCCACCTGTGAGACTCCGCGCGAGCGCAGCCGGGGCGGGCCGGACGCCTACACGGCCGTCACCGAGTTCGCCGAGCGCGGCCCGGAGGGTGCGCTGCTGCTTCGCTCCGGCAGCAACTCCTGAGCGGCGCGGGGGAGTTGGCGACCGGCTGCGCGCTGTCCGCCGTACGCGGGCATGGAAAGGCCCGGTTGCTGGCGACGGGGGATGCACCAGCAACCGGGCTACTGGAACGGTAACAAGAGATCGGCGGTTCGCAAATTCCGGGTTGGCTATTCGGACACCGATTGCCCTGTCGGACCCGGGAGTTGTGACAGGAGTCACCTGCCGCACGGTCCGGTGTCACGGCTGACCGACCGGTCAGCCGTGACACCCGCGCGCGGAGCGTCAGCTGAGCGTGACCTGCCGGTTGGTCAGGCCGCCGCGCGCCCGGCGCTCGTCCGGAGTCAGCGGCTCCTGGACGGCGAGGGCGGCGGCGAGGCGCTCGGCGAACTCGGCGGCCGGCTTCTCCACGTCCTCCGCGGTGACCCCGGTCGGGAGGTCCCAGACCGGCACGATGAGGCCGTGAGCACGGAAGGAGCCCACGAGCCGGGTGCCCTCGCCGAGGCTGGAGCGGCCCGCCGCGTGCAACCGCGCGAGGGCGTCCAGAAGCTGCTCCTCCGGGTGGGGCATGACCCAGCGCAGGTGGTTCTTCTCCGGGGTCTCGCACCAGTAGGCGGCGTCGACGCCGGACAGCTTCACGGTCGGGATGGCGGCGGCGTTGGCCCGCTCCAGGGAGGCCGCCACCTCCGGGGTGGCGTTCTCCGCGTCCGGCACCCAGAACTCGAAGCCGCTGTGCACGACCGGCTCGAACGCGCCCTCCGGGTCGATCAGATCCTGCAGGCGCGGACCCTCGGCGGGGGCCCGGCGGCCCTGCACCGGGGTGCCGGGCGTGGCCTCCAGCGCGCGCAGCAGCGTGTCGGCGAGGTCGCGGCTGATGTCGCCGGACGCCGTGTCGTTCTGCAGGCCGAGCAGGACCGAGCCGTCGTCGCGGCGCAGCGCGGGCCAGGCCATCGGCAGCACGGTGGCCAGGGTGACGGACGGGACGCCCTCGGGCAGGCCGCCCCGCAGGGTCAGCTCGGCCGTCGCGGCCGGGACCAGCTCCCGCAGCGCGACCCAGTCGCACTCGCCGGGCAGTCCCTCGAACGGGCGCTGCACCAGTTCGGTCGCGGCGTGCGCGGCGGCCCGGCCGTGGCAGGCCTTGTAACGCCGGCCGCTGCCGCAGGGGCAGGGTTCGCGGGCGCCGACAACCGGGATCTCCCCGTCGATCAGCTGCGGCTTGGCCTTCGTCTGGGGTCGCTTTTTGGCCATGGTGGGTGTCTCCCGGTTACGGCTCTTCTCGTACGTCCGGAGCCTAGCCGTTCGGACCATGACCGACGGGAACCTGTGGACAACGCACGCGCGCTCGACGCCGGTGGGTGAATGCGCGGGCGGTGGATGGAGGACACGCCCGCTGCCGCCCTGGTTCAGTCCAGGTCGTCGAACGCGTCGTCGAACGCGTCGGCGAAGGCCAGGCCGGACAGGTCGGGCAGCGGTACGGAGCGGGTGACGCGCGTAGCGAAACCGTCGCCTCGGCACCCGGCATCGGGATCGTGGACGTCCTCGTGGACCAGCGCCCAGACCGTCACCTCGCCCTGGACGTCGTCCCGGACGCCCCAGTCGTCGGCGAGGGCCGTGATGATGTTCAGCCCGCGACCGCCGTGCGCGGTCACCGAGGGCGTGGCCGGCGCCGGGCGGGTCGGGCCGCCGCCGTCCGTGACCTCCACGATGAGCCGCCCCCGCGCGTCGACCCGCCATGCGGCGCGGACGTCCCCGTCCCCGGCCGGCGCGTCCCCCAGGGGCCGCCCGTGCTTGCAGGCGTTGCTCAACAGTTCGGAAAGGATCAGTACGGCATCGTCGATGACCGATTCGCATACGCCACCGCTGCGCAGCTGCGCCCGCATCCGGTGCCGCGCCTTCCCCACGCCCGCAGGGCCATGGGGTACGGCCATGCTCGACGACGTGGGCACCTCCTGTGCCACCACCAACGCCACCCCCGAGACCTCCTTCGCCCCACGCCACGGAGTGGATGCCCTCTCGGCCTGTACCGGAAACCGGCCAATCCTCTTCCGGTGACGCATTCGACACGGGTGGACACGCAGCGAACGCGCCGGAGCACCCCCCGTGACGGGACCGCCCAGGCAGGGGGTACGGGGGTTCCGGCCGGATCAGCGGCCCAGTTGTCGCAGCACCGCGCGCGGGCGGTTGGTGATGATGGCGTCGACGCCCAGCCCGACACAGAGATCGACGTCCTCGGGCTCGTTCACGGTCCACACGTGGACCTGGTGACCGGCCCGCTTCAGCCGCTCCACGTAGCCGGGGTGACCGCGCACGATGCGGATCGAGGGGCCCGCGATGCACACGCCCGCGGGCAGCCGGCCGTCGCGCAGCCGGGGTGAGACGAACTGCATCAGGTACACCGTCGGCAGCGTGGGCGCCGCGGCGTGCACGCGGTGCAGCGAGCGCGCCGAGAAGCTCATGACCCGGACCGGCGACTCGGCGGCGGAGACCGGCGCGTCCAGCCCGAACCGTTTCAGCAGGGTCAGCAGCCGCTCCTCGACCTGGCCCGCCCAGCGGGTGGGGTGCTTGGTCTCGATGGCCAGCTCCACCCGCCGCCCGGCGTCCGCGACGAGCTCCAGCAGCCGCTCCAGGGTGAGCACGGAGGTCTCCTCGCGGTCCTCCGGCCGGTGCTCCCAGTCGGGCTCCTCGTCCCGCCCGCGCCAGGCCTCGCGCGTCTTCCAGGAGCCGAAGTCGAGGGCGGCCAGATCGGCCAGTTCCAGCGCGGAGACCGCGCCGCGGCCGTTGGAGGTACGGTTCACCCGCCGGTCGTGGACGCAGACCAGATGGCCGTCCGCGGTCAGCCGTACGTCGCACTCCAGGGCGTCCGCGCCGTCCTCGATCGCCTTCCGGTAGGCGGCGAGGGTGTGCTCGGGAGCGTCCTCGGAGGCGCCGCGGTGGGCGACGACCTGAAGGGAGTGCTGTCGTGCGTGGGTCACCGCGTCATGGTGCCACCGTCGCCGGGTACACGTGGCGGCGCGGGCGCGTCCGTGCGACGAACGGGGGCATAGGGCATGCACGATTGAAAACCTTTGCTCGAAAGATCCTCTATAAACCTATATAAAGACGGCTGCCGGACCCACAGCCACCGCTTATGGTGCTCTGACGGCCCATGGGAAAAGCTGACTGCAGACCAGTGCGAGCGACGACACCAGGCGTGGATCGAGGAGAAGACCTGTGAGCACCGAGAACGAGGGCAACGCGGTACCCCCGGCGCCGTCCGCACCTCCCGTGCCGATGGCCTCTCCCGCCGCTTCCCCGCAGGGCCCCGCGCCCGAGGGCAACGCGCCGACGGCTCCGCTCCCGCCCGTGCACCACGAGGCCCCGGCGGCCTCCGCCGCGGACCACGGCCCCGCGCACCAGCCCGGCCCGGCCCCCGACGGCTCCTGGCCGCCTCCGCCGCCGGCCACCCCGGCCTACGTGGACGGCGGCTCCGGCGGTGCGGGGACCGGCTGGGGAAGCACGTACCAGCAGCCCGCCCCCAAGCCGCGCGGCGGACGCGGCGGACTGGTGGCGGCGGTCCTGGTGGCCGCGCTGGTGGCGGGCGGACTCGGCGGCGGCCTCGGCTACACCCTGGCCAAGGACCGGGACGACCGCGGCTCCACCACCGTCTCCGCGTCCGACAGCGGCGCCACGCAGGTCAAGCGCGCGCCGGGGACGATCGCCAACGTGGCCGCCAAGGCGCTGCCCAGCACGGTGACCATCCAGGCGGAGAGCACCAACGGCGAGGGCGGCACGGGCACCGGGTTCGTCTTCGACACCCAGGGCCACATCGTCACCAACAACCACGTGGTGGCGGACGCCGTGGACGGCGGCAAGCTGACGGCCACCTTCCCGGACGGCAAGAAGTACGACGCCGAGATCGTCGGCCACGCGCAGGGCTACGACGTCGCGGTCATCAAGCTCAAGAACGCCCCCTCCGACCTCAAGCCGCTCGCCCTCGGCGACTCCGACAAGGTGGCCGTCGGCGACGAGACCATCGCCATCGGCGCCCCCTTCGGCCTGTCCAACACGGTCACCACCGGCATCATCAGCGCCAAGGACCGCCCGGTGGCCTCCAGCGACGGCAGCTCCACCAGCAAGGCGTCGTACATGAGCGCCCTGCAGACCGACGCGTCCATCAACCCCGGCAACTCCGGCGGCCCGCTGCTGGACGCCTCCGGCGCGGTCATCGGCATCAACTCCGCGATCCAGTCCACCGGCAGCGGCGGCTTCGGCACCGGCCAGTCTGGCTCGATCGGCCTGGGCTTCGCCATCCCGATCAACCAGGCCAAGTACGTCGCCCAGCAGCTGATCAAGACCGGCAAGCCGGTGTACGCGCGCATCGGCGCCTCCGTCTCCCTGCAGGACTCCAGCGACGGAGCGCAGATCACCGACCAGGGCACGGGCGGCGCCGCCGCGGTCGAGGCGGGCGGCCCGGCGGACAAGGCCGGCCTCAAGCCCGGTGACGTCATCACCAAGCTCGACGACCACGTGATCGACAGCGGGCCGACCCTGATCGGCGAGATCTGGACCCACAAGCCGAACGACAAGGTGACGGTCACCTACAAGCGGGGCGGCCAGGAGCACACGGTGGAACTGACGTTGGGTTCCCGGGTGGGCGACAACTGACCCGAGGGGACCATGCCCCCACGCCCCGGCCCGGGCCCGGCTCTTGCTTGTGGGCGCCCGCCGCTCGCGAGCACGGGTGGCGAGCGACGGGCGCCGGGGAAGCCGTACGCCTTCTCGGGGGAGCAAGGGCGGTACGACGGGCTTACTGCGGCAGGAGCTCGATTTCGATGGCGAGCGCGCCGAGCGCTTCCTTCTCCGCCGGGTAGATCTCGCGGATGTTGGCGAGCTGCTGCTCGCGGGAGGAGGCCGGGTTGACGTTCGCCGGGCCCTCCCCGTCGAGCAGTTCCTCGAACGTCTTGTACTCCGTGACCCGCTTCACCAGGACGTCACAGGTCTCGTCCGTGCCCTTGATGCGGAAGCGGATGACGTCTCCGGTGGCCAGGTCTGCGAGGTGGGGATACTTCACCCGCACCTCGATCGTCTTCTGACCAGCGGCGACAAGATCGAAGTAACGGCGGTAGAGGTTCAGTTCGTGGACGCGCGCGGCGGCAGTTTCCGTCATCGGGCGGGAACGCTCCTAGCTGTTGCAGTGGACATGAGCCGGCCGAGTTCACCGGCCGAGTACGAGCGGAAGAAGTGGCGGGGGTCGGCGAGTAACACGTCCGTCAGACCGAGCAAGCGGTCGACGTACTCAGCCAACGAGCCGGGCCACTCTCGGGTGTCGAGCATCCACGGGGCCGTACCGTCCGGCAAGGGTGCTCGGCCCTCGCGGATGAGGGACTTGGACAGCTTCGCGCCCGTGTCCGTGACCACCTGGGGGCAGAACAGCCGGGCGGGCAATTGCCCGCGGGTGAGGCCGACCGCTTGTAGGGCACCGTCGACGAGGATGCAGCCGGGCATCCAGTCGCTGCCCTTGACCATGACGTACAGGGTGCCGACTGCCCCGCTGATCATCAGTTCCTTGACGAGGTTCCGGTACAGGGTGGCCAGGTCCAGGTATCCACCATCGGTGGGTTCGATGACGACCTCGTACTCGCCATGGTGCAGGCACACGGCCGAGACCGTTGCCTGCTCGAAGCCATCGTCACGCACACGGGTGCGCTCGGCGTACTTCTCGGCCCACCCGCAGCCGGGACGCGGGCAGGGGACACGGACGTGCGGCACACCCGACGACGGGGACAGGTACCACCGGGCAGCGTCCATGCGGGGCAGCACCCGCAGCCAGGTGCGCCGGAAGTGCTGGGCCGCTTGCTGCTGGCTGTACGTCTCCACGGAGAACGGCACCCTCAGCCGCTCGGAGAGCGCGGTGAACAGCGGCCGGTAGAGCTTGTCGATCTGCTCGGCGATGCCGGCCGCGCCGAGGGCGTGAGCGTAGGCCCGCTGATAGCGGTGACCGCTCTCCTTGTCGGTGACGATGGCGTACGGGGCGTTGTCCAGAGCGCCGAACTGCACAACGGCCGGGACGCCGAACCGGTCCCGGATGCGGGCCGCCGTGGCGAAGGTGAGCGACTGGACCAGGGACGTTCCGATGTGCGGGGCCCCGTTGATCTGCGTCCCCACCACGAACACGATGCGCTCGGGCTCCGCGTTGACGATGTGCGGCCTGATCAGGTCTTCCGCACTCGTGAGCGCGTTGGCGAGCACGGTGTTCGGCGATACGGGATAGGTGGTCACCGCGTCTTCCCCTCGGTAGATGGGCAGGACTGTGCCGCAGAACGGCGGGTGTGCTTCAGCGGTCGAGTGGTGGACCCGCCCCCGCGCCGGGGGGAACCAGGAAAGACGCGGGGGCGGGGGGCATCGGGCGGTGTGCCGCCCCCGAGTCTCCGGTGGCGACCAGTCCCCGCCAGGGAGAGGACTGAGCACGGGGAAGGAACGGGGAGCAGGGAAACGGGCACCCGTCGCGAGGCAGTTGCGCTACTGGCTGGTGCCGAGGGCCATGCCGATCACCAGGCCACACGATCCGCTGATCAGGATGATGAACAGGACCCCGGCATACCGGCCGATGGCGCGCATCACAGGCCGTCCCGGCTGTTGCCGTTCTTGATGGCCAGGCGGGCGCTCAGTTCTTCCCGCGCGGTCGGGGCCACCACGTTGTCCGGCAGGGCATCCCACTCGACGCCGCCGCCGACGGGCCTTATCTGCACCCGGGCACCGACCTCGCCCATGACGACGCCGATACGTCCACTGGCAGTGTCCTTCGCCAGTTCACCGATGCCTGGTCTGGTCTGCTGGTTGCTCGCCATGCGGACGAGCATCCTGCCGCTCATCAGGACGTCGGAACCTCCGACAAACCCCACTTCGGGACGTCCCGCGTCGGGTAGAACGTCCCTAGTGCCGTCCCCGGCTGTTAGGAGAGATTGGGATGCCGAACGAGAGGTTACGTGCTGCCATGGCGGCCGGCGGCTGGACTTACGCCGCCCTTGCGGACAAGGTCGAAGTCGACCCCAAGTCCGTTGAACGATGGGTCAATCTGGGGCGTACGCCGCGCCGGGCCACGGCCATGCTGGCAGCGGAAATACTAGGAGAAGATGTGCACGCTCTATGGCCCGCGCTCCGGCAGGCACGCCCTGCCCGCGCTGTCAGTCCGGAACTTATGGCTCTCTACGACCAGCGGGCGGACATCCCCGTGTCCACCTTCGTGGACATGCTGACCCAGGCGCGCGAGCACATCGACGTGCTGGTGTACGCCGCCGTCTTCCTGCACGAGGCGTACCCGCGGCTCAACGACTTGTTGCGAGAGCGAGCGGACGACGGGTGTGCGGTCCGTATCGCGATCGGTGACCCGGACAGTACGAATGTCCAACAGCGCGGCGAGGAAGAGAGGTTCGGCCACGGGATCGAGTCACGCTGCCGACTCGCCCTCATGCACTATCGCCCCCTTGCCGGGGTACCTGGCATCGAGGTTCGGACCCATTCCACCACGCTCTACAACTCGATCTATCGTGCGGATGACCAAGCACTGGTCAATGCCCATGTCTGGGGCGTGAATGCCTACGGTGCTCCGGTGTGGCATCTCCGGCGCAGCGGGAAGGGCGGCATGTTCGACACCTACGCCAGCAGCTTCGACGCGGTGTGGGAAACCGCGACGCCGGTGCGAGAAGGGTGACCATGGCACGGACCGAGTACTACGACGACCCAGCGGCACCCGAGCCTAACAGCCTGGTGGTCGCTGCGTCCGCCGTGGTCACCGACGACGAAGGGCGCGTACTCCTTCAGCGCCGCCGGGACAACGATCTATGGGCGCTACCTGGCGGCGGCATGGAGATGACCGATTCACTTCCAGGAACGGCCGTCCGCGAGGTGAAAGAAGAAACCGGTCTTGACGTAGAGATCACCGGGCTCGTGGGCACGTACACCGACCCGCGCCACGTCATCGCTTACTCGGACGGTGAAGTGCGCAGGCAGTTCAATGTCTGCTTCACCGCCCGCGTGGTCGGGGGCCGGCTCGCAATCTCGGACGAGTCCACGGAATTGCGGTTTATCCCGCCGGACGAGATCGATCAGTTGCCGATGCACCACACACAGCGCCTCCGGATCCGCCACTTCCTGGAGCACCGTGAGCGGCCCTACCTCGGCTGATCGAACCTGCGACACCTGATTTGGGAGAGGGGCGGGGGTGTTTTGCCGGTGACCAGCGGCTTCATCGGTTGGGGTAACGGGCACGGATGCGCCGGCTCATCCCCGCTGCTGACTGCAGCTACCCCCTGTATCTGGCACGGCTGTGGCACGCGACCTCTTCATCCCGAACTATCGGCGAGACGGTCGGTATAGCTCCCAATCTCGGCGTGTGGCAGGCCTCCCGGCTAGCCACTCGTATGGCGAACTGAGCTACTTGGGTGCACGAGCCATCGGTCGACGCTACGGTGCCGCGCGTGAAGATCCACGATGGGCCGTCCGTGGCGTGACAGCGGTGGCCGTGGGTGGGGCATTGATCATCGGGCGCGCGCTCCAGGGGGCTGCGGCGCGGTCGGGCAGTGGTGGCGGCGGTCCGAGCACTCGGACGCTCTGGCATTGGCGCTGTGAGTGTGGCGCTCACTCTCGCTGCGGCGATCCCTTCAAGGTCGACGCGGAGTACAACGCCCAGCGGCACATGTGGCGCAAAGGCGTGGGGCATCCGATGCGGAACTCGCGTAGTCGGAGTGTCCCGCACGCCAGGTGGGCCCGGTGGTGTCAGTCCGATCACGTTGGCAGGCAACTCGCGGCCGGCGTTGCTGTACCAGCCGTTCGCACCTTCGATCATGCTGCCAAGATCTCCACGAACACCCTTTCGATTGCCAAACATGTGGTATGGGTGCGAATCTACAACCTCTTCTAGATCCACCAAGGGGGGGGCCTTGGAAAACGAGGAAGAAAACCTCAATGTCTGGCACGTTCCTGGCGATGAATCGTCGGGAAAGTTCGGGAGTGTCGGCATTGAGCTCAAGAAGGGGCCGAGAGCCTATAAAGCGGCTTACCTGGCACGCTACGGAGACCCAGTCACAGGGGAAGTGAAAAAGCAGGAGCTACGGTTTCGCACGTATGGCTCATCACCTTGGGGGCAGGGGTATGACTTCGATGACGCCTCAAGCTCCTGGTTCTGCGAGAATGGAGAGATTCTTCGTCTCGCTGCGTTTCTCAATGAACACTTCACCGAGCCTGGCAGTTACCGGGTTATCAAAGACGGCTCCGTCACGGGAAGTATTCTCTCAATCCTAGAAGCAACGGGAATCGATGCGGCAGAACTAGGACGCGCCCTTGCCGAGCGAGGCGACGTTAGTGCCGTAGTGTCTGGGCTTGCTTCAACCCCTGCGGGCTTAGCGGCCACAGAAGCAGCCGTCATCGCCCAGCGTCGACAAGTGGTCGCCCATCTTAAGCGGCTCGCCGAAACGCCCGGAACCAATGAGACGCAGATGCAGTCTTCCATCGGCGACAACTACTGGCTCTTTGGCGGGAAATACACAGGCATGGCCAACCGCCGGGACATGACTTACCTCGATCAGCACGACATCCCGCTCATCTGCTCAGACGGCTCCCTGCACATCGTAGAACTCAAGGGCCCAAATATTCCGCGACTCGTTAAGCGACACCGCAATCATTGGATCGTCGGTAACGACGTACACGAAGCGGTCGGCCAGGCTCAGAATTACCTTCGGGCGCTCGATGAGCAAGGGCTTAACCTCCAAGCTACATACGAGAACGAGCTGGGCGTAAGGTACGACATGAGGCGGGCAAAAGCGACGGTCTTGATTGGTCACCCTGACCACGTGAATGCTCCGCTGGCGACAAGAAGGAGCATTGATCAAGCGATCCGCACTTACAACTCTCACCTAACACGGGTCGAGGTACTTACGTACGCGGATCTCCTGGAGAGCGCCGAGCGAGCTCTCACCTTCGAAGAGGGGATCGCTGAGGATCGCCTCTCCGTAGAAGACCCCGGCTTGGCCGAAGACTCTGATGTCTTCGATTTCGACGAGTCCCCGCCCTTCTAGTCACTAGGAACAACGAAGGTTCGCGGTGAACCGCTGTCCAGGCTCCTCCATCATGGGTGGTAGACCAGGGGAGGACGGACGCGGCCGGCACGGCAGTAGGCGTCTGGGCCGTCGGCATGGGTAGTGTGCCAGCCAAGGGTCGATCCCGAGGACTGGGCCGGGTCGGAGCTAGTGGACCCCGTGTGGACCAGGAGCCCCGTCAGAGGCCGGAGGCCGGTACGCTGTACCCGCTCTGCCCCAGGTGGGCGAGGAGCGAGGTGGGTTGCCCGAGCGGCCTAAGGGAACGGTCTTGAAAACCGTCGTGGCAGCGATGTCACCGTGGGTTCAAATCCCACACCCACCGCGTGGACGGAAGGCCCCTGACCAGCGAAGCCGGTCGGGGGCCTTCGTCATGCACGCTGCCTGATCGCCGGCCCCGCCCGCCTCACGGCCGGTGCCCGGTCAGCCGGGCCGCCGACGCGATCGTGGCGCGGGCCTCGCGTTCGGTCAGCCCGGTGTCGAGGGCGGCGGCCACCAGCGGGTCCGCGAGGGCGGGCCCGATGCCGTTCTCGTAGGCACGGCAGGCCGCCCAGAACAGGCGGGTGTTGCGCTGCCCCTCGTGCGCGCCGAGCACGAACTGGACCAGTCCCTGTCCGTGGTCGCCCGCCGCCGGACGGGTGGGGTGGGGCACGCGGGGCGGCGGGAGCAGCAGCCGCAGGAGGGAGGGCGGGCAGGGGGCGGGGGCGAGGTCGGCGGTGCCGGGCGCGGCGGTGTAGACGCCGTGGTCGGTGCGGGAGCCGGGGCCGACGAGGTAGCCGCCGGCGCCCCGGATGTCGATGCCGGGGGCGAGCCGGCCGGCCGAGTTCGGTACGGCGGTGCCGGGCGGGCCGGTCAGCCACAGGTGGCGGCCACCGCTCGGGGTGAGGACGACGACCGTCTCCGGGATCGTGAACAGATGGCGCAGGGCCAGTTCGCGCAGGGCGGCCGAGGAGTCCGTGCCGGACTTGGTGTCGAGGTCGACGCCGATCAGGTGGTACGGGGGGAGCCCGCAGGCGATGCCGTAGCCGGTGGCCCAGGGCGCGGCGGCGAAGAGCTCGCGGATGCGGACGGGGTCGGTGGAGGCGTCGTACACGCCATGGCCGAAGCGGCCGCACTCGCCGTGGCAGGGCCGCTCCGCAGGGCTCGGGCCGTCGCGGTGCGGGGAGCGCAGGGCCGGGAGCTTCGTCCGGGACAGGGGGAGCACGGCCAGTCCGCGTTCGGCGGCTGACAGAGCGTGTGCGAGGGCCAGCGTCGTGGCCTGCCGGTCGATGGTGGCCATGACTCCATGTTCGTACACGCGTTCGAAAATGGGAAGGGCGGGCAGGGTGACGCGCCGGTGCGGGGTCGGCCGGTGTGCTTCGGGGGCGTGACGCGTCGGTGTTTCGGTGCCGCCGCGCCGGCGTTTCTCCGGCGCCCCGGTGCCGCCCGCGTCGGAGTCGTCCGGTGCTCCGGCCCGACCGCGGCCGACCTTGACACTCCAAGCGATCTGACGGACAGTCAGAAACCGTCTGGTGAGACCAGGGGGTGCCGGTGAGCGACGAGCAGGTGCACGACGAACTGGGCGCGCGGCTCAAGACGTTCGAGGGCCGGCCGGCCGCCGTCGCCGGTGCCGGCAAGGACCCGGTGAACGCGCCGATGATCCGGCACTGGTGCGAGGCGCTGGGCGACACCAACCCGGCCTACAGAGGCCCGGACGCCATCGCCCCGCCCACCATGCTCCAGGCCTGGACGATGGGCGGCCTGACCGGACACCGGGGCCGCACCGGTGCGTACGACGAACTCCTCGGCCTGCTGGACGCGGCGGGCTGCACCGCCGTGGTGGCCACCGACTGCGAGCAGGAGTACCTGCGGCCGTTGCGGCCGGGCGACGAGATCGCCTTCGACACGGTCATCGAGCACGTGTCCGCCCGCAAGACGACCAGGCTGGGCACCGGCTACTTCGTCACGACCCGCATGGACGTCCGGGTGGACGGCGAACCGGTGGGCGTCCACCGCCTGCGCATCCTCAAGTACGCCCCCGCGCCCCGCAGGCCCCGGGCCCGCCGCCCCCGCCCGGTGATCAACCGGGACAACGCCGGCTTCTGGGAGGGCGTGGCCGGGAACCGGCTGCTCCTCCAGCGCTGCACGGCCTGCGGCACCCCGCGCCACCCCTGGCTGCCGGGCTGCAACGCCTGCGGAAGCCCGGACTGGGACACGGTGGAGGCGAGCGGCGAGGGCACGGTCTACTCCTACGTGGTGCAGCACCACCCGCCCTTCCCGGCCTTCGACCCCCCGTACGCGGTCGGTCTGATCGAACTCGCCGAGGGCGTGCGGATGGTGAGCAACGTGATCGGGGTGCCGTACGACAAGGTGCGCATCGGGCTGCCGGTCCGGGTCGAGTTCCTGCGGTGCGACGAGGAGCTGACGCTGCCGGTGTTCCGGGTGGTGGACCGGTGAGGGCCGGCGAGCGGCTGCCGCCGCTGGAGATCCCGGTGACCCGCACCCTGATCGTGGCGGGCGCCCTCGCCTCCCGCGACTACCAGGACGTCCACCACGACCCGGAGCTGGCCCGGCAGAAGGGCGCGCCGGACGTCTTCATGAACATCCTGACGACGAACGGCCTGGTCGGCCGGTACGTCACCGACCACTTCGGCCCTACGGCGGTGCTCCACAAGGTCGCCATCAGGCTGGGCGCGCCCAACTACCCGGGGGACACCATGGTGCTGACCGGCAGGGTCGAGGCGGTCGAGGGCGACACGGCCGTCGTCCGGGTCGTCGGGGCCAACGGTCTCGGCGACCACGTGACGGGCACGGTGACGGTCACGGTCCCGGAGGCCGGATCATGAGCCTGCGCACCCGCGACACCCTCGGCGGACGCGCGGCGATCGCCGGCATCGGCGCCACCGAGTTCTCCAAGGACTCCGGCCGCAGCGAGCTGCGCCTCGCGGTGGAGGCCGTACGGGCCGCGCTCGACGACGCCGGGCTCACCCCGGCCGACGTGGACGGGCTGGTGACGTTCACGATGGACACCAGCCCGGAGATCACCGTGGCCCAGGCCTGCGGGATGGGCGAGCTGTCCTTCTTCTCCCGGGTGCACTACGGCGGCGGGGCGGCCTGCGCCACCGTCCAGCAGGCGGCCCTCGCGGTGGCCACGGGCGTGGCCGAGGTGGTGGTCTGCTACCGGGCCTTCAACGAGCGGTCGGGCCGCCGGTTCGGCGCGGGGGTGCAGCACCGGGAGCCGTCGGCGGAGGGGGCGGCGCTCGGCTGGACGCTGCCGTTCGGGCTGCTCACCCCGGCCTCCTGGGTGGCGATGGCGGCCCAGCGGTACCTGCACGCGTACGGGCTGACGCCGGAGGCGTTCGGGCACGTGGCCGTGGTGGACCGCGCGTACGCGGCGACCAACCCGGCCGCCTGGTTCCACGGCCGCCCGATCACGCTCGCCGACCACGCCGCCTCCCGCTGGATCGCCGAGCCGCTGCGCCTGCTGGACTGCTGCCAGGAGACCGACGGCGGGCAGGCGGTCGTCGTCACCTCCGTGGAACGGGCCCGGGATCTGCCGCAGCCGCCCGCCGTGATCGCTGCGGCGGCCCAGGGCGCGGGCCGGGCACAGGAACAGATGACCAGCTTCTACCGGGACGACCTCACCGGCCTGCCGGAGATGAGCACGGTGGCCCGCCAGCTGTGGCGCACCTGCGGACTCGGCCCGGACGGCATCGACGTGGGCATCCTGTACGACCACTTCACCCCGTTCGTGCTGATGCAGCTGGAGGAGTTCGGGTTCTGCGGGCGGGGGGAGGCGGCGGACTTCGTGGCGGAGCGGCGGCTGCCCCTGAACACGCACGGGGGGCAGCTGGGGGAGGCGTACCTGCACGGCATGAACGGCATCGCGGAGGCGGTCCGCCAGCTGCGGGGCACGGCCGTGAACCAGGTCCCGGGGGCGGCCCGCACCCTGGTGACGGCCGGCACCGGGGTGCCGACATCGGGGCTGGTCCTGACGGCGGACGGCTGACCCCTCCGGGTCGTACCCGCAGACGGGACGCACTCGCAGTCCACCTTCAGGAGGTGGAGGCAGCCCCACCCCTACAACCTGAGGGGGACTCGCCTTCGGGACCTGCGGCCGATCCGCCGGACCGGGCCCGCTCCTAGCGTGGAGCCATGACCACACCCGTCTGCACCAGCGCCTCGGCCGCCGCCGCACCCGGGCGGCAGACTCCCGCCTACCCGTCGTTCGCGTCGTACGTGCGGGCCCGTCAGCCGGTGCTGCTGCGCACCGCGCGCTCGCTGACCGCGAACCCGAGCGATGCCGAGGATCTGCTGCAGACCGCGCTCGCCAAGACGTACGTGGCCTGGGAGCGGATCGAGGACCAGCGCGCGCTCGACGGCTATGTACGCCGGGCGCTGCTGAACACCCGGACCTCGCAGTGGCGCAAGCGCAGAGTGGACGAGTTCGCCTGCGACGAACTGCCCGAGCCGGAGCCCGCGGCCGGCGGCGACGACCCGGCCGAGCGGCAGGCGCTGCGCGACGCGATGTGGCGGGCGGTCCTGCGGCTGCCGGCCCGGCAGCGGGCGATGGTGGTCCTGCGGTACTACGAGGACCTCAGCGAGGCCCAGACCGCCGAGGTGCTCGGCGTGTCGGTCGGCACGGTGAAGTCGGCGGTGTCGCGCGCGCTGGGCAAGCTGCGCGAGGACCCCGAACTGGAGCCGGCCCGCTAGGACCTAGCCGCGATGCGGGTGCCGGCCCGCCGGCCGCGATCGGGGTACCGCCCCCTGGCCGCGCTCCTCCTTCCCCGCCGGCCGGGATTTCCTCCCCCTCAGTGACACACCCCCTAGTGACATACCGCGCGGTATGTGCGCAGAATCAGCGCACCCCCTACTACCGCGTAGGCAACGTCGCCCGGGAGGAACGCCGTGCTGGCCACCATGCAGGACGTACCGCTGCTGATCTCCAGGATCCTGACCCACGGGTCGACGGTCCACGGCTCGTCGCGGGTGACCACCTGGACCGGGGAACCCGAGCCCCACCGGCGCACCTTCGCCGAGGTTGGGGCCCGCGCCGCCCAGCTGGCGCACGCCCTGCGGGACGAACTCGGCGTGACCGGCGACGACCGGGTCGCCACGCTCATGTGGAACAACGCCGAGCACGTCGAGGCGTACTTCGCGATCCCGTCCATGGGCGCGGTGCTGCACACGCTCAACCTGCGCCTGCCCGCCGAGCAGTTGGTGTGGATCGTCAACCACGCGGCCGACAAGGTCGTCCTCGTCAACGGCTCGCTGATCCCGCTGCTCGCGCCGCTGCTGCCCAAGCTGCCCACCGTCGAGCACATCGTCGTGTCCGGGCCCGGCGACCGCGCCCCGCTCCAGGGCGCCACCGCCCAGGTGCACGAGTACGAGGAACTGCTCGCCGGCCGGCCGACCGGCTACGACTGGCCCGAGCTGGACGAACGCCGGGCCGCCGCCATGTGCTACACCTCCGGCACGACCGGCGACCCCAAGGGCGTGGTCTACAGCCACCGTTCCATCTACCTGCACTCCATGCAGGTCAACATGGCCCAGTCGATGGGACTCACCGACCAGGACACCTCGCTCGTCGTCGTCCCGCAGTTCCACGTCAACGCCTGGGGCCTGCCGCACGCCACCTTCATGACCGGCGTCAACATGCTGATGCCGGACCGCTTCCTCCAGCCCGCCCCGCTCGCCGAGATGATCGAACACCAACGGCCCACCCACGCGGCGGCCGTCCCGACCATCTGGCAGGGCCTCCTCGGCGAGCTGCACGCCAGGCCCCGTGACGTCTCCTCCCTCACCCAGGTCACCATCGGCGGCTCGGCCTGCCCGCCCTCCCTGATGGCGGCCTTCGACGAGCTGGGCATGCGGGTCTGCCACGCCTGGGGCATGACGGAGACCTCCCCGCTCGGCACGGTCGCCCGCCCGCCGGCCCACGCGGCGGGCACCGACGAGGAGTTCGCCTACCGCCTCACCCAGGGCCGCTTCCCGGCCGGCGTCGAGGCCCGCCTCACCGGCCCCGGCGGCGCACGCCTGCCCTGGGACGGCGCGTCGGCGGGCGAGCTGGAGGTCCGCGGCCCCTGGATCGCGGGCGCGTACTACAACGGCCCCGACGCCGAACCCCTGCGCCCCGCCGACAAGTTCAGCGCGGACGGCTGGCTGAAGACGGGAGACGTCGGCACCATCTCCCCCGACGGCTTCCTCACCCTCACCGACCGCGCCAAGGACGTCATCAAGTCCGGCGGCGAATGGATCTCCTCCGTCGAGCTGGAGAACGCGCTGATGTCCCACCCGGACGTCGCCGAGGCCGCCGTGGTCGCCGTACCGGACGAGAAGTGGGGCGAGCGCCCGCTGGCCACGGTCGTCCTGCGGCCGGGCGCGACCGCCGACTTCGAGACCCTGCGCACCTTCCTCTTCGAGGAGGGCCGCATCGCCAAGTGGCAGCTGCCCGAGCGCTGGACGGTCGTCGAGTCGGTACCGAAGACGAGCGTGGGCAAGTTCGACAAGAAGGTGCTGCGCAGGCAGTACGCGGACGGACGGCTGGACGTCACCCGGCTCTGACGGCCCCTGCGGGCCGCCTCCAGGCAGGAGGCGGCCCGCAGACTGATCGCCGCGCAGGCCGACAGGGCCTAGTTCGTGCCGATCCGGGCCAGCAGGTCCACGATCCGCGACTGCACCTCACCGCTGGTCGACCGCTCGGCGAGGAACAACACGGTCTCGCCGGAGGCCAGCCGGGGCAGGTCGGCCGGGTCGACGGCGGCGGTGTAGACGACCAGCGGGGTCCGGTTGAGCTGCCCGTTCGCCCGCAGCCAGTCCACGATCCCGGCCCGCCGGCGGTGCACCTGCATCAGGTCCATCACCACGAGGTTCGGCCGGAACTGCCCCGCCAGCGTCACCGCGTCGTTGTCGTCCGCGGCCCGCGCCACCTGCATCCCGCGCCGCTCCAGCGTCGAGGTCAGCGCCAGCGCGATCTCCGCGTGCTCCTCGATGAGCAGCACCCGCGGCGGATGCTGCTCGCTGTCCCGGGGAGCCAGCGCCTTCAGCAGTACGGCGGGGTCGGCGCCGTACGCCGCCTCGCGCGTCGCCTGCCCGAGCCCGGCCGTGACCAGCACCGGGACCTCGGCGGCCACGGCGGCCTGACGCAGCGACTGCAACGCCGTCCGCGTGATCGGCCCGGTCAGCGGGTCCACGAACAGCGCGGCGGGGAAGGCCGCGATCTGGGCGTCGACCTCCTCGCGGGAGTGCACGATCACCGGACGGTAGCCGCGGTCGCTGAGCGCCTGCTGGGTCGTCACGTCCGGCGCGGGCCACACCAGCAGCCGGCGCGGGTTGTCCAGCGGCTCCGGGGGCAGCTCGTCGTCCAGCGGCTGCGGACGGGGCGTGTCCGCCACCTCCACGGCCCCGCCGGGACCGTCCAGCGGCTCCGGCCCCTCGGCGGCATTGGGCTCCGGGGCGCCTATGGCGTACGATCGCCCGCCCCCCTCGGTGCCCTGCGCCGGCCGCGCCTGCCCACCGAGCGAGGGCTGCGGCACGGGTGCCGACGCCTGCCCGGCGAGCGAGGCCTGGCCGCCGAGCGAGTTCTGGCCGCCGAGGGATGGTTGCCCGGTCGGCGCGGGGTGCGCGGGCGCGGGTTCGGCGGACGGGTGCGGCCGGGCCGCCTGGTCCGGCTGTGGCTCCTGGCCGGTGGGGGCCGGGTCCGGGCGCGTGCCCAGCTTGCGCCGCCGGCCGGAACCGCCCGGCGCGTGCGGCGGCGGAGTCGCCGTCGGCTGCTGCACCTGGGCGGCCTGCCGCGAGAACGGCACGCCCTGCCCGAGCGTACGGACGCTGATCGCCCGCCCCTGCGTCGAGTCCGGGTCGGCGGGGGTACCACCGGCGGCTTCGGCGGGCAGCGGCATCGCCACCCGCTGCGACCGGCCACCGGCAGGGGTGCCGGGGGCGGGGGTGTGCGTCCCGGTACCGGAGGTGTCCCCGGAGCCGGGCCATTGCTGCGGAACGTTGGCCGCGGGGGTGCCCGGGGCCGGTGCGTGGGTGCCCGTCCCGGAGGTGTCGCCGGAGCCCGGCCACTGCTGCGGGACGCCGGCCGCGGGGTTGCCACCGGGCGGCACCGGGGCGGCCTGGATCCCCTGCGCACCCGCAGGCACCTGACCGGTGCCGGCCTCGGCGGGCAACGGCAGCGCACCCGGGGACACCACCGGAGTACCGGCGGCCGGGGTGCCGCCCGGGGCGGGAGTGAGAGGGGGAGCGGTGCCCTGGCCGGATACGGCCGGGGACTGCGGGGCCTGCGTGGGCGCAACGGCCTGCGCCGCGGTGGCCTGGGCGGGCATGCCCTGGGCAGGCGTGGCCGAGGCCGGTGCTGCCGGGGCGGGTGCGGGCTGACCAGGGGCGCCCGGGGCGGGCGCGGGCTGGCCCGGCGTGCCCGGGGCCGGAACCGCCGGTCGGCCTCCCACGGCCGGCCGGCTCGGAGCGGCGGCACCGGGGCCCGCAGGGCCGGCACCCTGCGCCTGGGCGGACGGCTGCCCCGCCGGTGCGACGGGACCGGCCTGGACGGGGTTGCCCGGTGCGGCCGTACCCTGCGCCGGAACGCTGTGCGCCGGGGTCCCCGGAGCGGGGGCCGGCGGTACGGCCGCACCCTGCGGGACCTGGCCCGGAGCGGCCGGCGCCGGAAGGGGCTGCGGCGGCATCTGCCCGGTCGCGGGCGCCACCGCCTGGGCGGGCTGGGCCACGGCCCTGCGGCGTCGGCCGGTCGGGGCGCTGGTGGGATGCGGCTGCGGCGGGGTGTGGTCCTCCGCCTGGTCGAGCGGTACGGCGTCGTGCCGGCCGTCGTCACCCGGGACGCCCTCGGCGGACACCGGCATCTGGGCGGGAACCTGCACCTGACCGGGCAGCGGCCCGGCACCGGCCACCGGACCGGCGACGCCGGGTCGACCGTCGGCGACGGGACCCGCGCCGGGGGCGGCCGGGGCGACGGCACCGGGAGCCACGGGTACACCGGCGCCGGGGCCGGAGCCCGTGGGCGCGACGGCACCCGGGGCGACGGGAACCCCGGCACCGGGAGCCCCAGGCCCACCGGCGGGGACACCGGCATGCGGGCCGACGGGCGCACTGGCACCCGGAGCGACAGGAACTCCGGCCTCGGGAGCCACAGGAACCCCGGCAACCGGGCCTGCGGGCGCGCCGCCACCCGGCGGCACCGGCACAGCCGTACCCGCGCCCGCACCCATGGCACCGGCCGCGCCACCCTCCGGGCCCGTGGTGTCCGGGGACCGGTCCGCCTCGGCCGGCGGCAGGGCGAAGACCGTACGCGCGCCGCCCGCCTCCTGCGCCGCGGCTCGTTCCGCCGCCGCGGCCAGCGCCCGTCGGCGCCGTCCCGTCGGCTGCGCACCGTCGGCCGGAACCGCCTCGCCGCCCTGCGCCGGAACCACGGAGGCACCCTCGGCCGGCACCGCCCGCGCACCCGGCTCGCTGCCTGCCGCGGGAAGCGCCGGAGGCAGCGCGGCCTGCGGGGCGCCGGAGTCGCGGCGGGCGCGCCGGCCCGTCGGCCCGGGCACGCCCTGCGGCGGCACGGTGCCACCGAGTCCCGTACCCGAGGCGGCGGCCCCCGCGCTCTGCTCGGCCGAGGTCACCACGGACCCCTCGGACACGCCCTCGCCGTCGCCCTCACCGGCGTCGGCGTTGTCCGCGGGCCGGCCGCGGCGGCGTCCGGTCCCGCCGGACGCGGTCTCCGCGCCCTCGGCCGGGACCGCGGCACCCTGCTCGGCGGGCTGGGCGGCCCGCCGCCGGCGCCGTCCGGTCGGCGCGGGCGCCTCCGCGTCACCGGCGTCACCGGTGCCGGCCATGTCACTGTCCAGGAAGGCGTCCGTGGAGGCCCGCCGGGCCCGCCGTCGCCCACCAGCGGGGCCCTGTCCGGCCGCACCGGCGTCGTCCGCGCCGCCCTCACCGCCGTCCGGCACCCGCACCGCGACCGACGTCTCAGCGGCACCGGCCGCCGCCGCCGCGACCGCGCCCGCCCCGCCGCCGAGCGGTACTTCGAGGACGTACGCGCTGCCGCTCATGCCCGGCACCTCGTGCGTCTGCAGCACACCGCCGTGGGCCCGCACGATCCCGCGCACGATCGGCTCGTGCACCGGGTCTCCGCCGGCGTACGGACCGCGCACCTCGATCCGGGCCACCTCACCGCGCTGCGCGGCGGCCACGACGACGGTGTTGTCCAGGTAACCGCCCGCCGAGACGGGCGTGTTGCCGGTGGCGTCGACCCCGGCCACGTCCGCCACCAGATGCGCGAGCGCGGTGGCGAGCCGCTGCGGGTCGACCTCGGCCTCGATGGGCGGCGCGTGGACGGCGAACTGCACGCGCCCGGGCCCGATCAGCTCGACGGCCCCGTCCACACCGGCGGCGACGACGGCGTCCAGCATCACCTTCGTACGGGTGATGTCCTCGCTGCCCGCGTCCAGCCGCTGGTACCCCAGGACGTTGTCGATGAGGGTCGTGATGCGGGAGTAGCCGGCCGAGAGGTGGTGGAGCACCTGGTTGGCCTCGGGCCACAGCTGCCCGGCGTCGTCGGCGGCGAGCGCGGACAGCTCGCGGCGCAGCTCGTCCAGCGGCCCGCGCAGCGACTGCCCGAGCAGCGTGAGCAGCTGTTCGTGCCGCCCGGCGAGGGCCTCGTACCGGTCCTTCTCCCGCTCGGCGAGCGCCGCGTACCGCTCCTCGCCCGCCGCCAGCTCCTCCGCGTGGTTCTCGCGCAGTTCCTCGACCTCGGTGACGTGCTGCTGGCGCAGCGCGGTCAGGTCGGAGGCGTGTTCCTCGGAGAGCCGTTCCAGCTCCTCGGCGTGCGCCTTCTCCAGCGCGGCCTTCTCCTCCACCAGGGCGTCGAACGGCCGCCGGTCGGTGAAGGTCATCACGGCGCCGACGAGCTGGTCGCCGTCGCGCACCGGCGCGGTGGTCAGATCGACCGGCACCTTCTGGTCGCCCTTGGACCACAGCACCTGCCCGCGCACCCGGTGCTTGCGGCCGGAGCGCAGGGTGTCGGCGAGCGGCGACTCCTCGTACGGGAAGGGCGAGCCGTCGGCGCGGGAGTGCAGCACCAGCGTGTGCAGCTCCTTGCCGCCCAGCTCACCGGCCCGGTACCCCAGTATCTGAGCGGCGGCCGGATTGACGAGCACGATCCGTCCGTCGGTGTCGGTGCCCACGACACCTTCCGAGGCCGCCCGCAGGATCATCTCGGTCTGCCGCTGCGACCGGGCCAGCTCCGCCTCGGTGTCCACGGTCCCCGACAGGTCCCGGACCACGATCATCAGCAGCTCGTCGCCGGTGTAGCCGTAACCGTCGTACGCCTGCTGCCCGTTCTCCAGGTTCGCGCTGGTGACCTCGACCGGGAACTCGGCCCCGTCGGTCCGCCGCGCGATCATCCGGGTCGGTTTGGTCCGTCCCGTGGGATCCATGTGATCGGGCCGCCGCATGGAGCCGGGGATGAGCCGGGAGTCGAACTCGGGCAGCAGATCGAGCAGCCCGCGCCCCACGAGAGCCGTGCCGGGCGTCTCGAAGGCCTCCAGCGCGATGGTGTTGGCGTTGACGACGGTTCCGTTGGCGTTGACCAGGACCAACGCGTCCGGCAGCGCGTCGAGTATGGCTGCGAGGCGAGCAGCGCCTCGGGATGGCCTGCTGCTCACGAGACGCCTTCCTCCCTGTTACCGCACCTTGCCGACCGCTCGGGCCATCTTGCCAACCGGCCCGCGACGTGTCACGCGAGGGAGTCTAAGGGCACGGGTCGCGCTCGCGGCGCCGGATGAGAGGGAGGTCCCACGAGGAAGTGACGGCGAACGCGTGACCGTATACGCCGGCTCCCCGAGTCCTCCCCGGGACCTTTACGGAACCAATGCGTCCGCCCACCCCTCGCTACGCCGGCCCGCCCATGTCCGGCAGCAGGGGCACCATGCGGTCCCACCGCTCGATCTCGCACCCGTCGCTGCGGTCGTACGAGGCGTCGACCGGGCGTCCGGCCCAGGTCCCGGTGACCCGGGCGGTGGCCGGGCCGCCGTAGAGCATGGTGCAGATGGTGCCGGGAGCGACCGGCGCGAAGGGATCCCGCCCCCACCGTGTGTTCGCGTCGAGCACCCGGCAGGCCCCGGCGACGTCCGGATGCCGCCCCGCGCTGGGATGGCAGCGCACCTCGTACGTCCCGTCCCGCCCCGCCCCGGCGTGCCGCACCACGACGGTGAGGTGATCACCCTGGTCCCCCGGCCGGACGGGCGGCGGCATGGCGCCGGCCGCGGCGGAGGGCCCGGCGGTGAGGGGGACGAGGGAAGCGACGGCGGAGAGCGACGCGAGCAGAAGGCGCCGCCCGGCGCCCGGCAGCACAGAATCCATGCCCTTTCCAACGCGCCCCCGCCCAACACGTTGCGCCTGGGCCCCGCTCCTCACCCGTTCTCCCCCTTCTCCCTGTCCTCCCTGTCCTCCCTCTCCCCTCCCCTCCCCTCCCTCTTTGCACCTTCGCGCCCCGCCGGGGGAAGCCCTTTGCCCTGCGACCCGAGTGCCTAGTACCGTGGGGGGCGATTGGTGACACGGCGCTCGCCTGTGTCATCATCTGCACGCACCACTCGCGCGCTCGCGTGAGCGGTTGTGCTGGAGGCGTCGCCTAGTCCGGTCTATGGCGCCGCACTGCTAATGCGGTTTGGGCCTTAAAGCCCATCGAGGGTTCAAATCCCTCCGCCTCCGCCCGATCCCGAAGCCCCGGTCCCCAGGACCGGGGCTTCGGCGTTCACCGGACTCTGCCGCCTCCTCGGCCCCCGTCGGCATTTCCGCAGGTCACAAGGGGTGTGCGGATCGGATTTCACAGGACGGCGGCAGTCATGTAATGTTCTTCCTGTCGCCGCGAGCGGGCCGAAAGGACCGGGAGCGGGGGCGAAACAAAAGAACAAGCACTCGTAGCTTAACGGATAGAGCATCTGACTACGGATCAGAAGGTTGCAGGTTCGAATCCTGCCGAGTGCGCAGAGAACGAAGGCCCCGGATCACTCCGGGGCCTTCGGCGTGTTCCGGGTCAGCACTCCTCGGTCGGGTCGTTGCGGTTCAGCTTCTCCAGGTATTCGTGGGCCAGGGCCGTGGCGCGGGTGAACCAGTCGGTGATGATCGCCAGTTCCTCCGGGGAGTAGTCGGAGAAGAGAGCCGTCAGGCGCTTGTAGTGGCCCGCGTACACCGCCTCGACGCGGGTGACGGCGTCCGGTACGGCGGCCACGCGGACCCGGCGGCGGTCGGAGGGGTCGGGGCGGCGGGTGACGTAGCCGGCGCGTTCGAGGCGGTTGAGGATGCCGGTGACCGCGCCCGTGGTGACGTGGGCGCGGGCCGCGAGGTCGCCCGCCGTCAGCAGTTCGTCGCCGGCCTCCAGCACGAAGGCGAAACAGGTCAGGTCGGTGACGTTCAGTCCCAGCCGCCGGGCCAGCTCCTGCTGTCCGATGAGGTGGGCGGCGATGAGGTGGTCCATCGCCGACAGCGCCTGGGCCGGAGTGGCGGGCGGGCGCGGCATGCCGTGCATCTTTCGGAATCCCTTAGCTCGTGAGATATTCAGGCTGTAACTTCTTAGCTCGTGAGGAAACTGGGTCGTCCCCTGGAGGCGGTTCCATGAGTCTGTACGACGAGGGTCACACGATCGCCGGCTGGACCGGCGTCGCCATCGCGACCGCGGGAAGCGCCGTGGTGGGGCTGGGGGTGTGTACGGCCTCCCTCCCCGTGGCCGGTGCCGGGCTGGCCGTGGTGGCGGTGAGCGTCCTGGTGACCTGGGCCCTGCATCTGTCCGGCTGGGGCAAGCCGCCCGGGGTCCGGCCGCGCGAGCAGTGGGGGATGCGGGTCCGGGACGCCCAGGTGCGGGAAGGCCACCCGGGGTGTGTCGGGTGCCGGCTGGCGGGGCGGGGGCGGAAGCGGTCGGCCGAGGCGGCTGCCTCGGTGTCGGCCTCGGCGCCGGATGCGATTCCTGCCGAATCGATCCCTCTGTCCCCTATCGATTGAACGAGCTTTCTTCGAACGACAGTTGTTGATCGTCGACCCTAGCTTCCGGGGTGGACACCCCGGCGGAGCAGCCGACGGGAGCGAAGCGGGACGCCATCGACATCAACGACTTCGTGTTGGCAGAGCCTGCGTGAGATTGCACAAGGAACCCGCCTCGGACGGCACAACTGCCTACCTCATGTCCCAGCAGGTCGCCGACGCGATCGTCCGGCTGGAGGAGCGGAACATCCGGGCGGACGGGGAGCTGGCGGTCGCGCAGATCGAGCGGGGTTGCATGCGGCAGGTGGGAGTGGGGGCCGGGGGCATGCCGGTGTACGTGCTGCCGTAGCCGAGAACCGGAAGGAGGCCGAAGTCGCAAAACGAGGTTGCGGCTTCGGGCCTGCGCCTTCCGTACCCCCACTCATCTCCCACAGCCGCTGTCAGAGCCACCCCTTACCCTCACGAGTGATGGCACAGGTCTGGAAGTGCACGGGACTGCGGTGGGCGGCAGGCGGTCCGGTGCTGGAGTGGGACGGCGGGCGGCGTAGTGCGCTGCCCCGGGGGAAGCGGGTCGCCTTCGCGGTGCCGGAGGGGGGAGGGCGTACGTGTGTGGGGGCGCGGGGGCATGCCTGTCCGGTGCGGGCCGCCGTGCCGGGGCGGAGTACGGGGGCCCGGTGCGAGGAGTGCGCGCGGCTGGACCGGGCGCACTCCGTGGCCGCCGACACGATGGCCGACGATCCACGGCCGTACCGCGTGTATCTGGCGTGGTTCGGGCCGGGGATGGTGAAGGTCGGCATCACCGCTGTCGAGCGGGGGCCGGCGCGGCTGCTGGAGCAGGGCGCGGTCTGTTTCAGCTGGCTCGGCACCGGTCCGCTGATGGCCGCCCGGCGCACCGAGGAGCTGTTGCGGGCCGCGTTGCGGGTGCCGGACCGGATTCCGTACGCCGAGAAGCGGGCGGTGCGGTCGGCGCTGCCGGGGACGGAGGCGGAGCGGGCCGCCGAGGTGCGGGAGCTGCACGCGCGGGCCGTCGCGCTCGCCGGGTGGCCGGAGTCCCTGCGGTCGGAGCCCTGCGAAGTGGTCGACCATGTGGGGGTGTTCGGGATCGGTGGGGGGCCGGAGGCGTTCGGGGAGGTGGTCGAACTCGTTCCCGGCGGGGGTGTGGGCGGTGAGCTGGTCGGGGTCGCCGGGCCCGATCTTCATCTGGCGGTCGGCGGTCGTGGGGTCGTCGTCCTGGACACGCGGCTGATGACCGGCTGGGAGCTGGTGCCGCCGGAGTCGACGGCGGCCGGATGCACCTTTCCTGTGCGGGAGTTCAGGAGGGAACCGGACGGGCTGTTCTGACCCAGGTGTTCGCTGAGAGACGCCTGTGTGTTTCTCAGAGAAATCACAGACTCTGGAAAGCGTGTTCTCACAGGGCCTCGACACGGTGTCCAGCATGACCACGACCTCGCCCCAGGGGCGCACCGAACTGCTGAGGCCGGACGGGAGTCCCGTCCGCGTGCTGGTGGTGGACGACGAGATGTCGATCACCGAACTGCTGAGCATGGCTCTTCGTTACGAGGGCTGGCAGATCAGGAGTGCGGGGGACGGGCAGGGGGCCATCCAGACGGCCCGTGAGTTCCGGCCCGACGCCGTCGTGCTCGACATGATGCTGCCGGACATGGACGGGCTGACCGTCCTCGGCCGGCTGCGGCGTGAGCTGCCCGATGTGCCGGTCCTCTTCCTCACCGCCAAGGACGCGGTGGAGGACCGTATCGCCGGGCTCACCGCCGGCGGGGACGACTACGTCACCAAGCCGTTCAGTCTGGAAGAGGTCGTCGCGCGGCTGCGCGGGCTGATCCGGCGGGCGGGGGCCGCCGACCGGCGGTCCGACTCCGTGCTCGTCGTGGGCGATCTGACCCTGGACGAGGACAGCCACGAGGTGTCGCGGGGCGGTGAGAACATCCATCTGACCGCCACCGAGTTCGAGCTGTTGCGCTTCCTCATGCGCAACCCCCGGCGGGTGCTGAGCAAGGCGCAGATCCTGGACCGCGTGTGGTCGTACGACTTCGGCGGGCAGGCCAATGTGGTCGAGCTGTACATCTCCTACCTGCGGCGGAAGATCGACGCAGGACGGGAGCCGATGATCCACACCCGGCGTGGAGCCGGCTATCTGATCAAGCCCGCCGCGTCATGAGCGGGCGGCGACGGCCGGATCCGCAGCGGCGGCAGAAGCGACGAGCCGGACAGCCGCGCACGCTGCGGACACGGCTCGTCGTCGCGTCCGTGACGCTGATCGCCTTGGTGTGTGCCGTGATCGGCACGGTCACCACGCTGGCGCTGCGCTCACATCTGTACGAGCAGCTGGACGGGCAGGTGGCGGAGGCCGGCAAGCGTCTGTCGGGACCCATGAAGCCCGGCGGCATGAACGACTCCGGGCTGACGGACCGGCTCACGGGCTTCGTCAAGGGGCCGACGCAGCCGAAGACCATCGCCGCCGACGTCGGGCCCGACGGCACGGTCACCCGGGCGGTCATCGCCAGGCGCCCCGACACCGACAACGGCCCGTTCCAGCGGAACGACGCCGTCGCCCTCAGCGACGAGCAGAAGGCCGCCCTGAACAACGTGCCCACCAGGGGCACGCACACCGTCGTCATCCCGGGCCTGGGCGAGTACCTCGCGCGGTATGTCACCGGAGCCGAGGGCACCTACTACGTCGCCCTGCCGACCGAGACGGTCGGCAACACGATCAACACCCTGATCCTCGTCGAGATCAGTGTCACCGCCGCCGGACTCGTCGCCGCCGGTATCGCGGGGTACGTGCTCGTCGGCGTCGCCACCCGCCCCCTCCGCAAGGTGGCCGCCACCGCCTCCCGGGTGTCCGAACTGACGCTGCACACCGGCGAGGTGAACCTCAGCGAGCGGGTCCCGGATTCGGAGTGCGATCCGCACACCGAGGTCGGACAGGTCGGTGCCGCGCTCAACCGCATGCTGGACCACGTCCACGGCGCCCTGCACGCCCGGCAGCAGAGCGAGACGCGGGTACGGCAGTTCGTCGCCGACGCCAGCCACGAGCTGCGGACGCCGCTCGCCTCCATCCGGGGGTATGCCGAGTTGACCCGGCGCGGGCGGGAGCAGGTCGGCCCCGACACGCGGCACGCGCTGGGGCGGATCGAGTCGGAGGCGGGGCGGATGACCCTGCTGGTGGAGGATCTGCTGCTGCTCGCCCGGCTGGATGCCGGACGCCCGTTGCGCTTCGAGCAGACCGATCTCGTCCCGCTCGTCGTGGACACCGTCAGCGACGCCCGCGCGGCCGGCATGGACCACGTCTGGCGGCTCGAACTGCCCGACGAGCCGGCGCTGGTGTCGGCGGACGCGGCCCGGTTGCAGCAGGTGCTGGTCAACCTGCTGGGCAACGCCCGGAATCACACGCCGCCCGGTACGACGGTCACCGCGCGCGTGCAGCGGCGCGGGCCGTGGATGTGCGTGGACGTCGAGGACGACGGGCAGGGGATTCCGGCGGATCTGCTGCCGCACGTCTTCGAGCGGTTCGCACGCGGGGACTCCGCGCGCTCGCGCGCCACCGGGTCCACGGGGCTCGGGCTGGCGATCGTGCAGGCCGTGGCCGCCGCGCACGGCGGTGCGGTGACGGTGGACAGCGTTCCCGGCCGCACGGTGTTCACCGTGCATCTGCCCGCCCTCGGCCCGGCCGTTCCCCGGCCGGAGCCCGAAATGAGCCGGCAATCGGACTCACAGGCACAGCACAGTGCCACCACACGGGTGCGACAGGGCGCTTGAGAAGAGTCGGTGCCATGCGAACCGACTCTTCTCCCGGCACCCTGCCGGCGCGGGAGCACCTCCCGGCCGGAGACGCCGGTGCGCCTGTCCTGGACGTAGTGATCCCCGTCCACAACGAGGAGAAGGACCTCCAGCCGTGCGTCCGCAGACTGCACGAGCACCTCACGCGCACGTTCCCGTACGCGTTCCGCATCACGATCGCGGACAACGCGTCCACGGACACCACCCCGCTGGTGGCGGCGCGACTGGAGGCGGAGGTCCCGGAGGTCAGGAACGTCCGCCTGGAGCAGAAGGGGCGGGGGCGGGCGCTGCGGACCGTGTGGTCGGCGTCGGACGCCCCGGTCCTCTCCTACATGGACGTCGACCTGTCCACCGACCTCAACGCCCTGCTGCCACTGGTGGCGCCGCTGATCTCCGGTCACTCCGACCTGGCGATCGGCTCCCGGCTCGCCCGCACCTCCCGGGTCGTGCGCGGCCCCAAGCGGGAGTTCATCAGCCGGGCCTACAACCTGATCCTGCGCGGCTCGCTCCAGGCCCGCTTCTCGGACGCGCAGTGCGGCTTCAAGGCGATCCGGCGCGATGTCGCACAGGTGCTGCTGCCGCTGGTGGAGGACACCGGGTGGTTCTTCGACACGGAGATGCTGGTGCTCGCCGAGCGGGCCGGGCTCAGGATCCACGAGGTGCCGGTCGACTGGGTCGACGACCCCGACTCCACCGTGCACATCGCGAGGACCGCGACCGACGACCTGAAGGGTGTGTGGCGGGTCGGCAGGGCGCTGACCACCGGTTCGCTGCCGCTGGACCGGCTGACCCGGCCCTTCGGTGACGACCCGCGGGACCGTGAACTGACCGACGTGCCCAGGGGGCTCGCCCGTCAGCTCGTCGGCTTCTGTGCGGTCGGCGTCCTGTCGACGCTCTTCTACCTGCTGCTGTACAGCGTCTTCCGGCAGTTCTGCGGCTCGCAGCTCGCCAACGCGCTCGCGCTGCTGGTCTCGGCCGTGGCCAACACGGCCGCCAACCGCCGGCTCACCTTCGGGGTGCGCGGCCGGGGCGGCGCGGTACGGCACCAGGCGCAGGGCCTGGTCGTGTTCGGCATCGGTCTCGCGCTGACCAGCGGCTCGCTCGCCGCCCTGAACGCGGCCACGGACAGCCCGGCGCACTCCACCGAGCTGGCGGTGCTCATCGCGGCCAACCTGGCGGCCACCGTGCTGCGGTTCCTGCTCTTCCGCGCCTGGGTCTTCCCGCAGCGCCGGGAGCCCACCCCGTCCCCGGTGGCCGCCGCGCACACGCCGGGCGCCCCGGCCCACCGCACGACGGTTCCGTACGCCCCGGCCCACCGTAGGACGCCTCCGTACGCACCGCTCCCGCAGCGGCCGGTCGCGCCGCCGCAGCCGTACCAGACCACTCAGTTCCGCGCCGATGAGGCCGCGGACGGCAGTTTCAGCGGCGTCACCGACGCGACCACGCGGTCGCAGCCGGCGCGCCCTCATGACACCGACCCGGGGGATGCCCGATGACCGCCCACTACGACCCGCCGACGACAGAGCACGGCGCCCCGGCCGTCTGGGGGCCGCCGCCGGCCGCGCCCCCGCAGGGCCCCGAGGCCGGTGAGCCGAGGCAGCCGTTCGTACGGAGACTGTGGCGCGGCCGGCCCGAGGACCCCCGCTGGGTCCGCCCGGCCCTCCTCGGCCTGCTCGCCACCACCCTCCTGCTCTACCTCTACAACCTCAGCGCCTCCGGCTACGCCAACTCCTTCTACTCGGCGGCCGTCCAGGCGGGCAGCAGGTCGTGGAAGGCGTTCTTCTTCGGCTCGCTGGACGCGGGCAACGCGATCACCGTGGACAAGCCGCCGGCCTCGCTGTGGCCGATGGAACTGTCGGTCAGGGTCTTCGGCCTGAACTCGTGGGCGATCCTGGCGCCCGAGGTGCTGATGGGCGTGGCGACGGTCGCCGTCGTGTACGCGGCCGTGCGCCGCCGGTTCAGCCCGGTGGCCGGTCTGAGCGCGGGCGCGGTGCTGGCTCTCACGCCGGTCGCGGCGCTGATGTTCCGGTTCGACAACCCGGACGCGATGCTGGCCCTGCTGATGTCGGTGGCCTGCTACCTCGTCGTCCGGGGCCTGGAGGACGGCCGTACCAAGTGGCTGGTGTGGGCCGGGGCCGCGATCGGCGTCGCCTTCCTCGCCAAGACGCTCCAGGCGTTCCTGATCCTGCCGGCGCTGGCGGTCGTGTACGCGGTGTGCGCGCCGGTGTCGCCCAGGAAGCGGTTCGGGCAGCTGGCCGCTGCGACGCTCGCGCTGGTCGTGTCGGGCGGTTGGTGGGTCGCGATCGTCGAGCTGTGGCCGGCGTCGTCGCGCCCGTACATCGGCGGTTCGCAGAACAACAGCTTCCTGGAGCTGACCTTCGGCTACAACGGTCTCGGCCGTCTCAACGGCGAGGAGACCGGCAGCGTGGGCGGCGGCGGTGGCGGCGCGGGCGGCACCGGCATGTGGGGCGAGACCGGCTGGGACCGGATGTTCAACTCCGAGATCGGCGGGCAGATCTCCTGGCTGCTGCCCGCCGGGCTGATCCTGCTCGTCGCCGGCCTGGTGGCCACGCGCAAGGCCCGCAGGACGTCCGTCACCCGCGCCTCGTTCCTGGTCTGGGGCGGCTCCCTGCTGATGACCACGGTGGTCTTCAGCTACATGGCCGGCATCTTCCACCAGTACTACACCGTGGCCGTCGCCCCTTACCTCGCGGCCGTCGTCGGCATGGGCGCCGGGCTGCTGTGGGAGAGGCGGCGGGAGCCGTGGGCGTCGATCGCGCTCGCCGCGTCCGTGGTCGCGGCGGCGGCCTGGGGATACGTCCTGCTCAACCGCACCCCCGACTATCTGCCCTGGCTGAAGTGGCTGGTCCTGATCGGCGGGCTGACCGCTGCGCTCGGCCTGGTCTTCGCAGGCCGGATCTCCCGGCAACTGGCCCTCGGCGCGGCGGCGGTGGGTGTCGTGGCCGCGCTCGCCGGACCCACGGCGTACACCCTGAGCACGCTCCAGGAGGGGCACACCGGTTCGATCGTCACGGCCGGCCCGGCGGGCGCGAGCGTGATGGGCGGCCGGGGAGGGGGGCCCGGTGGCGGTATGCGGGGCGGTTTCGGCGGCGGGATGCCGGCCGGACAGGGGCAGCGGAACCAGCAGGGCCAGCGGAACCAGCCGGGCCAGCAAGGCCGGCAGGGTCAGCAGAACGGCAACGGCTTCGGTTTTCCCGGCGGCGGCCGCACGGGCGAGGGCGGCATGGGCGGCGCCGGTGGCGTCGGCGGCCTGCTGAACGGCGCGAGCGTGTCGTCCGAGGCGAGGAAGCTGCTGGAGAAGGACGCCTCGCAGTACACGTGGGTCGCCGCGTCCATCGGCTCCCAGAACGCGGCCGGCTACCAGCTCGCCACCGGCGACCCGGTGATGGCGATCGGCGGCTTCAACGGCACCGACCCGTCGCCGACACCGGCCCAGTTCAAGAAGTACGTCGAGGAAGGGAAGATCCACTACTTCATCGCCGGTGGTGGCATGGGCGTCGGCGGCAACAGCGGCAGCGCCTCGCAGATCAGCTCGTGGATCCAGAGCACCTTCAAGAAGGTGACGGTGGGTTCGGCCACGTTCTACGACCTCACGCAGAAGGCGAGCGGCTGAGGGCGGCCGGCTGAGGGGGCGGCTGAGGAGGAACGACCGGCAGGAGAACGCGTTGTACACCGTAGAGCGACAGCTATACGGTGTACGGCATGTCCACCCCCCAAGGCCATCCCCAACGCTGGCTGATCCTCGGCGTCATCTGTCTCGCGCAGCTCACCGTGCTGCTCGACAACACGGTCCTGAACGTGGCCATCCCCTCGCTGACCCGGGAACTCCACGCCGAGACCTCCGACATCCAGTGGATGATCAACGCGTACTCCCTGGTGCAGTCCGGCCTGCTGCTCACCGCGGGCAGTGCCGCCGACCGCTACGGCCGCAAGAAGATGCTGATCACCGGGCTCGCCCTGTTCGGCGTCGGTTCGCTCGTGGCCGGACTCGCCGGCAGCACCGGTCAGCTGATCGCCGCGCGGGCCGGGATGGGCATCGGCGGCGCGCTGCTGGTGACCACCACGCTGGCCGTGGCGATGCAGATCTTCTCCCCCGAGGAGCAGCCGAAGGCGATCGGCATCTGGAGCGCCGTCAACGCCCTGGGCTTCGCCGGCGGCCCGCTGATCGGCGGCTTCGTGCTCGACCACTTCTGGTGGGGCGCGATCTTCCTGATCAACATCCCGGTCGCGGCGCTCGGCCTGGTCGCGGTGGTGGCTCTCGTACCGGAGTCGAAGAACCCGCGTGGTGACCGCCCGGACCTGCCGGGCGCGGTGCTGTCCACCATCGGCATGGCCTCCCTGGTGTACGCGATCATCTCCGGGCCGGAGCACGGCTGGACGTCGGCGCGCGTGCTCGGCACGGCGGCCGTGGCGGTGCTGGTGCTGAGCGCCTTCGCCTGGTGGGAGAGCAGGGTCGACGAGCCGATGCTCGACCTCCACTTCTTCCGGGACCCGCGGTTCACGGGGGCGGTCGCCGGGGCCGTGCTCATCGTGTTCGGCATGGGCGGCGCGTTGTTCCTGCTGACGCAGCACCTCCAGCTCGTGCTCGGGTACGAGCCGCTGGAGGCCGGCCTGCGGACCGCTCCGCTGGCACTGACCGTGGTGGCGCTCAACTTCACCGGGCTGTCGGCGAAGTGGTCGGCACGGCTGGGCACGCCGGTGTCGATCGCGCTGGGGATGGTCTGCATGGCCGGGGGCCTGGTGTCCATCGCGGAGGTGGACTCCGGGGGCTATGCGGGGACACTGCTCGGGCTGCTGCTGATCGGCGCGGGATGCGCGGTGGCGAACCCGGCGATGGCGCACGCCATCATGAGCGCGATCCCTCCGGAGAAGGCGGGGGTGGGGGCCGGGATCAACGGCACCCTCGCTGAATTCGGGAACGGGCTCGGGGTGGCCGTACTGGGTGCGGTGCTCAGCTCTTCCGTCGCGTCGGGGGAGTCCTTGTCCGCCGGGCTGGGCACCGGTCAGCTGGTGGGGGCCGTTGCCGTGCTGGCCGGAGGGTTTGTGGCAGCGGGGCTGTTGCGGCGGGCGGAGCGGGTGTCCGCCTAGGTCCTGTCGTCAAACTCCCGTCGTCCGCCCGGAGCGCGGCAGACGGGAGTTTGACGACAGGGCCTAGCGGCCGTCGTGGCCGGTCGGCGCCCACGCGGCGGCAGCCGCACATCGACACGGCCCGGCGCCCCGTAGGTTGGAACCGTGAGCGGAATCGAGGAAGGGCCGCCGGTGGCGAAGGCAGCAGGTCGGTCGGCGCGGGACAGTGTGTGGCTGGAGGGCAAGGACCGGCGCGGTGGGCGCAGTGGGCAGCCGTCCGGGCTGGACCGGGAGCGGATCACCGCGGCGTCCGTGCGGCTGCTGGACGCCGAGGGTCTCGCCAAGTTCTCCATGCGGCGGCTGGCGGCCGAGCTGAACGTCACCGCGATGTCCCTGTACTGGTACGTCGACACCAAGGACGACCTGCTCGAGCTCGCCCTGGACGCGACCTACGCCGAGCTGCGGCTGCCCGACCCGGAGAACACGGACGAGGACTGGCGGGAGCAGCTGCGCGCGCTGGCCACCGCGTACCGGGCGCTGCTGGTCCGCCACCCCTGGCTGTCCCCGCTGGCCGGGCGTTTCCTCAACATCGGCCCGAACTCCCTCGCGTTCTCCCGGGTGGTCCAGCGGGTCGTCCGCCGGGCCGGGCTGCCCGCGCACGGGGTGACCGGGGCGATCTCGGCGGTCTTCCAGTTCGTGTACGGCTTCGGCACGATCGAGGGGCACTTCCTCACCCGGATCGCGGACACCGGGCTGAGCCCGGACGAGTACTTCGAGCAGGCCATGTCCATGGTGGACGAGGTCCCCGGTACCGCCGACGTGATGAAGGAGTCCAAGGACCTCATGGCGGCGCGCGGCGGCGACACGGTGGCCGAGATGCTGGACCGTGACTTCACCTTCGCCCTGGACCTGCTGATCGCCGGCATCGAGGCGATGGTCGCCCGCGGCTGACTGGCCCTCCGCCACCAACCGCGCACCCGGGTTTCGCCGACCGCCACCGTTCCGGGGCCAGGCCGGGTGGCGATGGTTCGGGCGCCAGTTGCGCCGGCCCTCTGGTCGCCATGGGGCCCATCGCTCCGGTAGCTGACGACCGGTCCGCCATCAGCCGCGCGCCGGGAATCGGCCGGCCGCCATGGGGCCCCGCCTTTTCCGGGGTCAGGCCGGGATTGCCGACCGTTCGGGCACCAGCTGCGCCGGCCCTCTGGTCGCCATGGGGCCCATCGCTCCGGTAGCTGACCACCGGTCCGCCATCAGCCGCGCGCCGGGAATCGGCCGGCCGCCACCGGGCCCCGCTCTTCCGGGGCAGGCAGGGGTGGCGGTTATTCGGACACCAGCCGTGCCGGAAAGCCGCCGGTCGCCACCGGGCCCCATCGTTCCGGGGTCACCCGGATGATGGACTTGCCCTGCTTGACCATCGCCTGGCGGTACTCGTCCCAGTCAGGGTGTTCGCCGGCGATGTTGCGGTAGTACTCGACCAGCGGTTCCACGGAGTCGGGCGTGTCGATGACCTCGGCCGTGCCGTCGATCTGGACCCAGGGGCCGTTCCAGTCGTCGCTGAGGACGACGAGGGTGACCCGGGGGTCCCGCTTGGCGTTGCGGGTCTTGGCCCGCTCGGGGTAGGTCGAGACGACGATCCGGCCGGAGTCGTCGACGCCGCAGGTCAGCGGGGACGCCTGGGGGGAGCCGTCGGCCCGGCGCGTGATCAGCAGGGCGCGGTGCCGGGGTCGTACGAAGTCCAGCAGCTCGTCCAGCGATACACGGGTGTTGGTAGCGATGTTCGGTGCCATGGGGGCAGCCTAGGCCCTGTCGTCAAACTCCCGTCTGCCGCGCGACGCCATGCACGCACTCTCGCCGCACCGGGCCCCGACCCAAGTACATCCAGTACGAGG